>NZ_JBFBBY010000011.1:0-103785 GCF_040682875.1 Amycolatopsis sp. NPDC051071
CTCTTTCCCCCCCCGACGCTCTTCCGATCTCCACGAGCAGGTGAGCCAAGGACATGAAGGCCCCCTTCCTTGCGCCTAGCGCAAGGAAGGGGGCCTTCATGTACCTCCGGCGGGGCCGCGCGGCGCCGAGACCAAGCGAGCCGGGAGGGCAAGGACCGCGCGCGAGGGCAGGGGTCGGGTTCTCGTGAGTGATCTGGGTCGCTAGAACGACCCAAATCACTCACGACCGTCACCAGGCGAGGGCCGCCAGGCCCTACGCCGGTCACCTATCCACCTACGCACGCTTCGCTGTGCTTCGTGGCCGCCAACCGCCGCCGACCGCACCGTGGGGGGTCCGGGGGGCTCGGCCCCCCGGGCAGGCACGCGGAACCGAGCCGCGGCGCGAATTTGGGGCGTAGCAACGAAGCGAAGCGAAGTCCGCGAAGCCCCCAAATGAAGACGCCGCGGCGCGGTGGAGCCTGGGGGTCGCTCCACCGTCGCCGCGGCTCCGCCGGACCGAGGGGGGAGGTGCCCGGCGGGGATTCACGCGCGCGACTGGGTTGTTCTCCCCAGTGGCGCGCCGAAACCGTGTGTTGCGCGTCAGTTAACGAGAGTAACGGCTGTTTGTGTGATCGCGCCATAACTCGCCGCAAAATTGTGGGGTGTTTTTTTACTTCCAGCGGTCGGTGAGAACTCCTAGCGCGCCGAGGGCGACGGCTGCGGCGGTGGAGGTGCGTAAAACGGTGGGGCCCAACCGGATGGCGGTTGCGCCGGCGTCGGCGAGGGTGGCGAGTTCTTCGTCGGTGATGCCGCCTTCGGGGCCGACGATGAGGAGAATGTCGCCTTGTTCGGGGAGTGCGATCTCGGTGAGGCGGGTGGTGATGCCGGATTCGAGGATGAGGGCGCGGGAAACGGTCTGGACCAGTCCGGTGAGCTCGCGTGTTCCCACGGGTTCGGTGACTTCGGGAAGGTGGGCGCGGCGGGCTTGTTTGGCGGCGGCGCGGGCGGTGGTGCGCCAGCGGCCGAGGGCTTTGTCGCCGCGGGTTCCTTGTTCCCAGCGGGCGACGCTGCGGGTGGCGCGCCAGGGGATGATCGCGTCGGCGCCGGCTTCGGTGGCGAGTTCGACGGCGAGTTCGCCGCGGTCGCCTTTGGCGAGTGCTTGGGCGATGAGGACGCGCAGGGCCGGGGGTTCCTCGGTCCAGTGTTCCTCGATGGTGAGGGTGAGTGTCGCGTCGCGGCCTGCTTGGACGGCGTCGATGACGCAGCGCGCCATGCCGCCTTCGCCGTCGGAGAGGATGAGGTGTTCGCCGGCGCGCAGCCGCCGGACGGTGGCGGCGTGCCGGGCTTCCTCGCCGTCGAGTGTGGTGCGCCCGGTGGTGGGGAGCGTGTCGGCGAGGAAGACCGGCGGTGTCGTCTCCGGCATGGGTTACCGGTGGTTCTTGGCGCGCAGTTTGGAGAAGAGTCCGCCCTTGTTTCCGTTGGAGGAGAGCGAAGGGACGTCTTCGCCGCGCTGCTGCGCGAGTTCGACGAGGAGGTCGCGCTGGGCGTCGTCGAGTTTGGTCGGGACGACGACGTCGATGTGGACGTGCAGGTCGCCGCGGCCGTCGACGCGGCCGGAAGACCGCAGGCGCGGCATGCCCTTGGCGGTGAGCACGAGTTCGGTGGCGGGCTGGGTGCCCGGTTCGATGTCGAGTTCGTAGTCGCCGTCGATGAGTGTCTCGATGGGCACCGTGGCGCCGAGGGCGGCGGTGGTCATCGGGATGCGGAAGTTGCAGTGCAGGTCGTTGCCCTGCCGGACGAACACCTCGTGCGGTGCTTCGTCGATCTCGACGTACAGGTCGCCTGCCGGGCCGCCGCCGGGGCCGACTTCGCCTTGGCCGGAGAGCCGGATGCGCATGCCGTCACCGACGCCCGGCGGGATCTTCGCGGTGACGTTGCGGCGCGAGCGGACGCGGCCGTCGCCGCCGCACTGGCGGCAGGGGTCGGTGATGACTTCGCCGAAGCCGCGGCAGACCGGGCAGGGGCGGGCGGTGACGACCTGGCCGAGGAACGACCGCTGCACGGACTGGACCTCGCCGGCGCCGCCGCAGGTGTCGCAGGTCTTGGTGCCGGTGCCTTCGGCCGCGCCGGCGCCGCGGCACAGGTCGCAGACGATGGCGGTGTCGACGGCGATCTCGCGGTCGACACCGGTGGCGCAGTCCTCGAGGGTGAGGCCGAGGCGGATGAGCGCGTCGGAGCCGGGCTGCACCCGGCTGCGCGGGCCGCGTCCGCGACCGCCGCCACCTCCGGCGGCGCCGAAGAAGGCGTCCATGATGTCGCCGAGGCCACCGAACCCGGAGAACGGGTCGCCGCCACCGCCACCGCGTGCACCCGAGTCCATCGGGTCTCCGCCGAGGTCGACGACCTTGCGCTTCTGCGGGTCCGACAGCACCTCGTACGCGGTGGTCACCTCACCGAAGCGGTGCTGGGCGTCCTCCGACGGGTTGACGTCGGGGTGCAGTTCACGGGCCAGCTTGCGGTAGGCGCGTTTGATCTCCTGATCCGACGCGTTCTTCGCAATCCCGAGAATCCCGTAGTAGTCCCTCGCCACCGTCTTTGCCTTCTCCTTCTGTCTTCGACCTCAACGCGGCTCAGCGGCCGGAGAGGATCTGCCCCACGTAGTTCGCCACCGCGCGCACCGCGGCGATGGTGTTCGGGTAGTCCATCCTGGTCGGCCCGACGACACCCATCCCGCCCAGCAGCAGGTCGTCCATGCCGTAGCCGATGGACACCACCGAGGTGCTGCGCATCTGCTCGTCCTCATTTTCCTCACCGATGCGCACGGTGATCGCACCGGGGTTCCGGGCGGCCGCGAGGAGCTTGAGCACGATGACCTGCTCCTCGAGTGCCTCCAGTACCTGACGCAGTGATCCGGGGAAGTCCGAGACGTTGCGGGTGAGGTTCGCCGTGCCACCCAGCACCAGCCGCTCTTCCGGATGTTCTACCAGCGATTCCACCAGCACGGTGCAGACGCGGATGAGGTTGTCGCGCAGCTCGCCCGGTGCCTTGTCCGGCAGTTCGGCGACCGCCGCGGCGGCCTCGGACAGGCGGCGTCCGGCGAGCGCGCCGTTCAGGACGGTGCGGAGTCTGCCGACGTTCTCCTCGGTGATGACGTCCCCGAGGTCGACGGTGCGCTGGTCGACGCGGCCGGAGTCGGTGATCAGCACCAGCATCAGCCGGGCCGGGGTGAGCGGCACCACTTCCAGGTGACGCACCGCGGAGTTGGTCATCATCGGGTACTGGATGACCGCGACCTGCCTGGTCAGCTGTGCGAGCAGCCGTACGGAGCGGCGCAGGACGTCGTCGACGTCGGTGCCGCTGTCGAGGAACATCGTGATGGCCCGGCGTTCGGCCGTGCTCAGCGGTTTGACCTCGGCGATCCGGTCGACGAACAGCCGGTATCCCTTGTCGGTGGGGATCCGGCCCGCGCTGGTGTGGGGTTGTGTGATGTAGCCCTCTTCTTCCAGTGCGGCCATGTCGTTGCGCACGGTGGCGCTGGACACCCCGAGGTTGTGCCGGTCGACGATCGCTTTGGATCCGACAGGCTCCTGGTTGGACACGTAGTCGGCGACGATCGCGCGCAGCACTTCGAAGCGGCGCTCTTCCGCGTTGGCCATCGGCACCTCCCTCGGCTCGTCCTCACAACGAGTTTACGGAAGGCATCGTGCCCGGGGTGCCGAAGGACGCTTTCCCCGCATGGGATGAGGGGGAAGCGCCCTTGACCGCGTGGATCGGCGTTCAGCTCACGGCGGCCGACAGCGCGGCGAACTCGGCGTCGGTGAGCTCGATCGCGGCGGCGGCCACGTTGTCCTCCAGATGCGCGACCGACGACGTCCCCGGGATGGGCAGCACGACCGGCGAACGCTTGAGCAGCCACGCCAGCGCGAGCTGCGACGGCGAGACGCCGTGCTCCTTCGCGAGCGCGGTCAGCGGGCTGTCGTCCCCCGCGAGTCCGCCGGTGGCCAGCGGGAACCAGGGGATGAAGCCGATGCCGTGTTCGGTGGCGTGGTCGAGCAGCGCCTCGGCCTGGCGGTTGCCCAGGTTGAACAGGTTCTGCACGGACACGATCGACGCCGTCTGCTGGGCCTCGGCCAGGTCGGATACGCCGACCTCGGACAACCCGAGGTGCCGGATCTTGCCTTCGCTCTGAAGCTCGGCGAGCACGCCGACCTGGTCCGCCACGGGGACCGCCGGGTCGATGCGGTGCAGCTGAAGCAGATCGATCCGCTCGACGCCGAGGTGACGGAGGTTCAGCTCGACCTGCTGGCGCAGATATTCGGGCCGCCCGATCGCCGTCCACGCGTCCGGCCCCTGCCTGCTGAGACCGACCTTCGTGGCGATGACGAGGTCATCGGCGTACGGGTGGAGTGCCTTCTTGATGAGGTGATCGGTGACGAAGGGGCCGTAGGAGTCGGCGGTGTCGATGAGCGTGACCCCGAGTTCGACTGCGCGGCGAAGCACACGTACGGCCTCTTCGGGGTCCTTCGGGTCGCCCCAGACCCCGGGGCCCGTGAGCTGCATCGTCCCGTACCCCAGGCGGACGACGGGCAGGTCACCGCCGAGTGCGAACGTTCCGGAGCGGCGTGCGGGCTGTGCGGACATGGAGCCTCCTGAAGCTTCCCTCGGCTGACTCCGTCCACCCTGCGCCCTCCGGGGTGCTGAAGGCCAGGGTGGGGGCGCTTCGTCCCACGAGGTGGCCTTCGGAGGGCGCCCGCGAGTGTCATAAGGGGTCCCCATGGGACGAAATTTGTCCTATGGGGACCCCTCATGACACTTGACCCCTCATGACACTTGGCGCGGCATGACACTCGGCGCGGCAGCAGGGTGGAAACCGTCAGCTGTTGCGCGGGAAGCCGAGGTTCACCCCGCCTTGCGAAGGGTCCGGCCACCGCGACGTCACGACCTTCGTCCGCGTGAAGAAGTGGAATCCCTCCGGGCCGTAGGCGTGGCTGTCCCCGAACAGTGAGTCCTTCCACCCGCCGAACGAGTAATACCCGACCGGTACCGGGATCGGCACGTTCACGCCGACCATCCCGACCTCGACCTCGTTCTGGAACCGCCGCGCGGCCCGTCCGTCGTTGGTGAAGATCGCCGTGCCGTTGCCGTAGGGGTTGGCGTTGATCAGGTCCAGTGCCGCGTCGTAGCCCTCGGCCCGCGCGACGGTGAGCACCGGCCCGAAGATCTCGTCGGTGTAGACCGACATCTCCGGCGTGACGTGGTCGAACAGGGTGGGGCCGAGCCAGAAGCCGCCGTCCTCCCCGTCGACCTCGATGCCACGGCCGTCGACGACGAGCCGGGCACCCGCGTCGACGCCGGCCTCCACATAGGACTCGACGCGTTCGTGGTGCGCGGCGGTCACCAGCGGGCCCATTTCCGACGTCGGCCGCCTGCCGTCGCCGACGCGCAGATTCGTGATCCGCTCGGCGATCTTCGCGACGAGTTCGTCGCCGACCGGGTCGACGGCGACCACGACCGACACCGCCATGCACCGCTCCCCCGCCGAGCCGAAGCCCGCGGAGACGGCCGCGTCGGCGGCGAGGTCGAGGTCGGCGTCCGGGAGGACGACCATGTGGTTCTTCGCCCCGCCGAGTGCCTGCACGCGTTTTCCGTGCCTGGTCCCGGTTTCGTAGACGTACTTCGCGATCGGCGTGGACCCGACGAAGGAGATCGCCTTGACGTCGCGGTGTTCCAGCAACCCGTCGACGGCGACCTTGTCCCCGTGCAGGACGTTGAGGGCGCCGTCGGGCAGGCCGGCCTCGGCGAACAGTTCCGCGATGAACACGGCCGCGGACGGATCCTTCTCGCTCGGCTTGAGCACGACGGTGTTACCGCAGGCGAGCGCGTTCGGCACGAACCACAGCGGGACCATCACGGGGAAGTTGAACGGCGAGATCACGCCGACGACGCCCAGCGGCTGCGCGATCGAGTAGACGTCGACGCCGGTCGAGGCGTTCTCGCTGAAGCCGCCCTTGAGCAGCTGAGCCGCGCCGCACGCGTACTCGACGTTCTCGATGGCGCGCGCGATCTCGCCCGCCGCGTCGGATTCGACCTTGCCGTGCTCGCCGGTGACGATCTTCGTCAGTTCGTCGCGCCGCGCGGACAGCAGCTCACGGAAGGCGAACAGCACCCGCGTCCGGCCTGCCAGCGACGTCCCGCGCCAGCCCGGCAGTGCTCGCGACGCGGCGGCGACGGCGGCTTCGACGTCGTCCTGACCGGCGAAGGCGACCTTCGCGCGCACCTGCCCGGTGGCCGGGTCGAACACATCGCCGGACCGATCGCTGGAGCCCTCGAACGCTTTGCCGTCTATCCAGTGGTTGATGCGGTCGGTCACGGGTTCCATCCTCCTGATCGCCGGTTGCCTGCTCCCGGTCGAGTCTGGGTGCGCACGCCACACCGACGCCATCGGCAACGTGTACGGACTCCCGGTCCCGGCCGTACAGTCTGTCTCCTGCGTTCCGACCAGGTGGGAGGCCGATGTACCCGACCGTCGCCGAGGTGCTCGCGCTGCCGGTGCTGCGCCAGGGCAGACCCCATGTGGTGGCGGGTGCGGCGGGACTGGACGCCCCGGTTCGCTGGGCGCACGTCGCGGAGGTCGCGGACATCGCGCCGCTGCTGCGCGGCGGGGAGCTCGTGCTCACCACCGGGGTCGCGCTGCCGGACGACGGCGCCGCGCTCGCCCGCTACGTCGCCGATCTGGCCGGGGTCGGGGTGGCCGGGATCGTGGTGGAACTGGTCCGTCATTGGAGTGACAAGCTGCCGTCCGGACTGGTCGACGCCGCCGACCAGCACAGCGTTCCGCTGGTCACGCTGTCGAGGGAAACGCGGTTTGTCTCGGTCACCGAGGCGGTGAACGGGCTGATCGTCGACGCCCAGGTCGACGAACTCCGTGCGGCGGAACGGGTCCACGAGACCTTCACCGCGCTGACGGTCGCCGGCGCCGAACCCGCCGACATCCTGCGTGAGGTCGCCCGGCTCACCGAACATCCCGTCGTGCTGGAGACGCTTTCGCACGAGGTCCTCGCCTACGACACCGCGGGCACCGATCCCGGCGAACTGCTGCCCGGCTGGCCGTCGCGGTCACGGCCGGTGCAGGTCGGCGAGCGGACCGGGTTCCACGCCGCCGCGGGCTGGCTGGTCACCGTGGTCGGCGCGCGCGGGCACGACTGGGGACGGCTGGTCGTGGTCTGCGGGGATCCGCCGCCGCACCGGCACGTGGTGGTCGCCGAACGCGCGGCGTCCGCGCTCGCGTTGCACCGGCTGGTCGCCAAGGACACCGACAGTCTCGAACGGCAGGCGCACCGCGCGATACTGACCGAACTGCTGGCGAACCCGGTGCCGCCGGCCGAGCTGACCGCGCGGGCCTCCGCGTTGGGCGTCCCGCTGACGGGACGGCTGCTGGTCGGGGTCGCCGTACGGCCCCGGATCACCGCGACCACCCGTACCACGCAGTCGACTCCGGTGCTGCTGCGGGAACTCGCCGAGGCGACCGCGCTCGCCGCCCGGCGTGCCAAGGTGTCCGCACTGGTCGCCGCCGACGACACCCTCGTGCGCGCGCTGATCGCGTTGTCCCCGGAGGCCAACGTCGACGCGGTCCTGCGGCGGCTGGCCACCGACGTCCACGACGCCCGCTCCGGCGCCCCCGCCGTGGTCGCGGTGGGCACCACGGGCAGCGGGCCCGCCGAAGCGCGCCGGACGCTGGTCGAGGCCGCCCAGGTCGCCGCCGCCGCGCTCACCGAGAACGCCGAACGGGTGGTCCACCGCCTCGACGACGTCCGGCTGCGCGGGCTGCTGCACTTGCTGGCCGGGGACGAACGGCTCACCGCGTTCGCCGCGCGGGAACTCGGCCCGCTGCTGAGCCGGGACGCCGCGCAGGGCAGCAGGCTGGTGCAGGCACTGCGGCACTACTGCGAACACGGCGGCAACAAATCGGCGGCCGCGACCGCCGCGCACACCTCACGCACCGCCTACTACCAGCAGCTGGCCCGGATCGAGCAGGTGCTCGGGGTGCGGCTGGAAGATCCGGAATCAATGCTGTCCCTCTACGTCGCTTTGCTCGCACACGACCTTCGAGCGGGCGACGATCACACGTCCGAGTGAGCAAATCTCACCCAAGCGTGGAACACAGTCACCGGGTCACCTCAGCCGATAGGGTTGATATGGCTTTCTTCGAACCGATTGGCGCCTGCATGCTCGCGCTGGCCTGCCTCACCCCGGCACCGCCCGCCGAGTCCACGTTCCTGCTGACCAGCCACGAAACCAGTGGCCGGGTCGGCATCGTCTCGCTCAGCTGCCAGCCCACCGGGGGTTCACACCCGAAGAGCGACAGCGCCTGCGAGAACCTGTCCAAAGTGGACGGAAACTTCGACAGGCTACGCGGTGAACCGCGCGCCTGCACCTTGGAATACGCGCCGGTGGACGTCTCCGCCGTCGGCAAGTGGCGCGGCGAACCGGTCACCTACCGCACCTCTTACCCGAACCGCTGCGTCGCCGACACCGAGTCGGCCGGCGTCTTCACCTTCTGACCGGTTTCACAGCGGTGCCGCGAAGGCTTCTGCCCGGCAGGGCCGCTCGCGGCAGGTGACCGCCGGGCCTCCCCCTCGGTGGCCCGGCGGTCGCCGTTCACCACGGTCTTGATCGCCCTCACCCCCAAGAGGGCGATCAAGGCCGTGGTGTCACGGCTCAGCGACGGGGTGTGTAGGAGCACGCCGCCCCGCTCGCCGCGGCAACGGGGGTCTGACGCGCGAGGGACCGGCTCAGGTTCCCTTCACGCCAATCATCTTCCGAGATGCCCATCACGACCGGCCTGAGCACACAGGACCTCAGCGGCTCCGGCAACCGCTCCGCCGCCGGGACGACGTCGGCGGAAAACCCTGCCAGGTAACCGGTGTCGAGTGACTTGCCGTCCGCGACCCGGTCGATGTTGCGGTCGGCGATGAACCGTTCCGGATCCAGTACGGCCAGCGCCAGCAGCGCCGCGGCGGCGGCACCGATGGCCGCACGCGGCAGCCAGGCCGAGCGCAACGGGATCAGCGAAGCCAGTACCAACAAGAAGATCAGGCCGATCCAGAGTTCGCAGACCTCGACAAGCAGCCGCAGCACGGTGAACCCGTACGCCTGCTGGTATGTCCACATGCGACTCAACGCCGACGCGACCAGCACCAGGCTGAGCACGCTCAGCACGCCGAGCAGGCCACGCTGCCAGCCGCGGTCGGCGGCCGAGGACTTCGGCGCCCACCGCAGCGCCGCCGCGACCAGCAGCAACGTCAGTACGGTGATGGCGGACAACTGCCAGAACCCGCTCCTGGCGTATTCGGCCGAGGTCAGGTTGCCGGTGGCCAGGACGTACTCGGTGCCGCCGAACAACACGACCAGGCGAACCGCGACGAAACTCGCGAACAGGAACACCAGCACGCCCAGCGGCAGCGCCCATTCGAGCCGGTGCGCGAGCCGTTTGCGGGGTGCCTCGCCGGCCGCGGGCAACGGCGGCGCCGCCAGCAGATAACACGCGCCGGTGACGGCGAGCGTGGCCACCACGAACAGGAAGCCCCACCGCAGGAAGGTGCCCGGGTTCAAGTCGGGGATCACCGCGTCGACGACGTTCGCGAACGCGGCGTCCGCGCCCCGCAGCAGCGGGACGAACACGAGCAGCACTACCGCACTCACCAGAACCGGGACCAAAAACCTCGGCCTGGTGCGGTTTCCCGGCTGCTTGCCGAGCTTCACCAGCCCGCGCCCGATCCACGGGATCGAAAGCATCGCTTCGATCGGGACCGCGAAGACGTCGTAGAAGATCGTGTTCATGTTGCGCTTCCCGACCACCGCCAGAGATCCCGCGACGCAGGCGGCCAGTACGCAAAGCACATGCAGCCACAGCGACGCGCGGACCATGCCGACGGCGAGCAACCCGAGAGCGGCCGCCGCCCACAACGCGGCGGCCAGGCCGAAGTGCGGTTCGGCGTCACCACGGGCCCGCTTGTCGGCGAAGTAGACGGCCAGCGCGACGGCGAGTCCGGCGATGAACCAGCCGACGCCGGGACGGTCCAGCGGCAGCGCGACGGCGGTGACCAGCCCGGCCGCGACCGCCGCGGGCAGAACCGAGCCGGGCAGCGGGACGATCGACGACTTCGGCGGTGTCACCGGCCGCAACAGCATCGGCGGCAACGGCTTCGGCGGCGCTTTCGATGCTGCTGTCGGTGGCTTCGCTGCCGCTGTCGGTGCCGGTGACTTCGCTGCCGCTGTCGGTGCCGCTGGCGCTGTCGGCTTCGTCGCCGTCGAAGTGCCCGGCGGCGACGCGTGCGCTTGCTTTTCCTCTTGTTCTTCGCTCATCGAATCCTCCATTTGCGAAAGCACATACCACTGGTTGTGCGAGGTCATCGAAAGAAAGCGGACTGGGAGTTATCGAGGGGACGTCAAGCGGGGTCGTGAGTGGCAATGAGGGTCAGGGCCGTGAGGTCTCCTTGCGCCTAAGTACATGAAGGCCCCCTTCCTGTACCTAGGCGCAAGGAAGGGGGCCTTCCTGTACCTCAGGCGAGCAGCGGGCGCCGGTACCGAGGGGGTCGGGTCTCGTGAGCGTTTTGGGTCGTTAGAACGACCCAAAACACTCACGACCCACCCCGCCGGACCAGCCACCGTTGCCCCACCTCTCACTGAGGAACCGGGATGACGACGCGGATGACGCAACCCGGCCGCTCTTCGGGGGTCACGACGGCGATGCTGCCGTCGTGCAGGTCGACCACCCAGCGGGCGATCGCGAGGCCGAGGCCGGTGCCCCCGCCGCCCGCCCGCTCGCCGCGGGTGAACCGTTCGAACACGCTGTCCCGCTCCCCCGGCGGGATCCCGGGGCCTTCGTCCTCGACCTCGATGACGACGTCGGTCTCGCGAGCCTCCGCCCGCACCCTGACCTCGCCGCCGGACGGCCCGTGCCGGACGGCGTTGTCGAGCAGGTTCACCACGACCTGGTAGAGCCGTCCGCGGTCGGCGACGGCCATCGCGCCGGGTGGCTGGACGTCGACGGCGAAGCGCACGCCACGGCCGGTCGCGGCGGCGGTCACCCCGGCTTCGGCGGCGACCTCGTCGAGGAGCAGTTCGAGGTCGAACTCCTCCAGCTGCAACGGGAAGGCGCCGGCGTCGATCCGCGAGAGATCGAGGAGTTCCGACACGAGCCTGCCGAGCCGTTCGGTCTGCTGCAGCGCGGTCTTCAGCGTCGCCGGATCGGGTTTGGCGACCCCGTCGACCAGGTTCTCCAGTACGCCGTTCAGTGCCGTGATCGGCGTGCGGAGTTCGTGTGAGACGTTCGCGATCAGCTCACGCCGCCGCTGGTCGGAGGCGTCGAGATCGGCGGCCATCTGGTTGAACGCGTGCGCGAGTTCGCCGACCTCGTCCCGCGCGGTCGCCCGGACCCGGCGGGTGTAGTCGCCCTTCGCCATCGCGCGGGCGGCGGCGGTCATCTCCCGCAGCGGCCGCGTCATCCCATGCGCCAAGATCTGCGAGGTGACCACGGCGAGCACCATCGCGGCAATCGTGGTGCGCGGCGGCAGCCAGCCGATCTGCCAGTTGAAGAAAGCGAACGCGATACCGCCCGAGGACACCAGCAGGATCGCGAGTTTGAGCTTGATCGAGCGGACCGGGTCGAGCGGTCTCGGGAGCACGTCGATGATCCGGCCGAGTAACGGGGGCGGTTTCACGATCCGACCTCCAAGGCGTAGCCGACGCCGTGCACGGTGCGGATGAGGTCCGCGCCCAGTTTGCGGCGCAGTGCCTTGATGTGACTGTCGACCGCGCGGGTGCCCGAACCGGTGCCCGCGACGTCCCAGTCCCAGACCTCGCTCAGCAGCCGTTCCCTCGGCTGCACCGCCCTCGGGCGTTTCGCGAAGTGGACGAGAAGGTCGAACTCGATCGGCGTCAGCTGGGCGGTGGTACCCGCCCGCGTGACACGCCGCTGCTCGACGTCGATTTCGAGGTCGCCGAGCACGATCTTGGTGCCCGCTTCGCTCACGTCGGCGCGGGCGGCTCGTTCGACGCGGCGCAGCAGCGCGTGCACCCTTGCCGAGAGCACCCGCATGGAGAACGGTTTGGTGAGGTAGTCGTCGGCGCCGACCCCGAGGCCGATGAGCATGTCCGTCTCATCCGAACGGGCGGTCAGCATCAGCACCGGGACCGGGCGGCGGGCCTGGATCCGGCGGCAGACTTCCAGGCCGTCGAATCCCGGCAGCATCACATCGAGCACCACGAGGTCCGGCTCCCGCTCGGCGTCCACCTCGACCCCGGAAGGGCCGTCATGCGCCAGATCGACGGTGAAGCCCTCCGCGCGAAGCCGTGCTCCGATGGCTTCGGCGATCGTCACGTCGTCCTCGACGACGAGCACCCGGCGTCCTCCCAGTTCCATGGGGATGACTGTAAGCACCGGCCGTGGAGACCGTTCGGGTGAGCTGTGGAGATCCTGTGGAGATGTTTCAGCCGGTTTGCCGGATTACTACGGCCATATGTGTGACGCAGGTCATGCACTCCCGGGCCGTTGACCGCAATCGACAGTCTGCGTTTCGACGCCGCCAACAGTGAACAGTCTGCCAGTCCCACCCGCGCCGCACGGGCGAGCACGATTCCGCAATGGAGCCGACGGCACGCGGAACCCAGCTCGTGCATCCTGATGGCCGGGTCGAACTCGGCGAGGTCGAGTCCTTGAAGGACAGCCGCTTCTACAACGAAGAACTCGCCCCGGTCCCGGTCGAGAAACGCACCTGGACGACCTACACGTATTTCGCGCTGTGGATGGGCATGGCGCACAACATCCCGTCGTACGCGCTCGCGGCTTCGCTGATCGCGCTCGGGATGGACTGGGTGCAGGCGTTGATGACGATCACCATCGGCAACCTGATCGTGCTCGCGCCGATGCTGCTCAACAGCCACGCCGGGACGAAGTACGGCATCCCGTTCCCGGTGTTCGCCCGCGCCTTCTTCGGCATGCGTGGCGCGAACCTCGCCGCGTTGCTGCGCGCGTTCATCGCCTGCGGCTGGTTCGGCATCCAGACCTGGGTCGGCGGCGAGGCGATCTACATCATCGTCGGACGGCTGGCGGGCTCCGGCTGGAAGGACTCCGCCGTCGTCTTCGGGCAGCACTGGACACTGTGGCTGTCCTTCGGGCTGTTCTGGATCTTCCAGATGCTCATCATCTGGCGCGGGATGGAAGCCGTCCGGCGGTTCGAGAACTGGACGGCGCCGCTGGTCTCCGTCGGCTTCCTGATCCTGCTGGGCTACGTGCTGGTCAAGGCGGGCGGACTCGGCCCGATCCTGTCCGAACCCGGGAAACTCGGCTGGGGCCCGGACTTCTGGAAGGTGTTCGCGCCGTCACTGATGGCGATGATCGCGTTCTGGTCGACACTGTCGCTGAACATGCCGGACTTCACCCGCTTCGGCGGCAGCCAGGGCAAGCAGGTCCGCGGCCAGCTCCTCGGCCTGCCGACCACGATGACGTTCATCGCGATCGTGGCGATCCTGACCACGTCCGGCGGCAGTGTCCTCTACGGCGAGCAGATCTGGGATCCGGCGAAACTGGCCGACCGCTTCGATTCCCCGGTCGTCGTCGTGGTCGCGCTGATCGCACTGGTGCTGGCGACCGTGTCGGCGAACCTCGCGGCCAACGTGGTCAGCCCGTCCTACGACTTCTCCAACGCCTTCCCGAAGAAGATCACCTTCGCCGTCGGCGGGTTGATCACCGGCATCATCGGCATCGTCATCCAGCCGTGGCGGCTCTACTCCGACCCGAACATCTACATCTTCGCGTGGCTCGGCTTCTACGGCGGCCTGCTCGGGGCCGTCGCCGGGGTGCTCGTCGCCGGCTACTGGGTCGTCAACCGCACCAAGCTGAACCTGCGGGATCTCTACACCGAACGCGGGATCTACTGGTTCAACGGCGGCTGGAACTGGCGCGCGCTGGTCGCGACGCTGGTCGGCGCCGTGCTCTCGGTCGGCGGCGCGTACGGCGGGCCGTTCCCCGCCGACGGCCTGATCCCGTTCCTGAAACCGCTCTACGACTACAACTGGGTCGTCGGCCTGGCGGGCGCCTTCGTCGTCTACCTGCTGCTGGCCCTGCCCGAACGCAATCGCACCGCCGAAATCGAGGAGGAAGCCAGTGAGCGACCTGGTCCGAGCCGGATTGATCCAGCAGCGGTGGACGGGTGACAAGGAGTCCATGATCGCAGGCGCGGTCGAGGCCATCGGCAAGGCCGCGTCGCAGGGAGCGCGGGTGATCTGCCTGCAGGAGTTGTTCTACGGCCCCTATTTCTGCCAGGTGCAGGACACCGGCTACTACTCCTACACCGAAGGCATCCCCGACGGGCCGACGACGAAGCTCATGCAGGAGGTGGCCGAACGTCACGGCGTGGTGCTCGTCGTCCCGATGTACGAGGTCGAGCAGCCCGGCGTGTACTACAACACCGCCGCCGTGATCGACGCCGACGGAACCTACCTCGGCAAGCACCGCAAGAACCACATCCCGCAGGTGAAAGGGTTCTGGGAGAAGTTCTATTTCCGGCCAGGGAACATGGGCTACCCGGTGTTCGACACCGCCGTCGGCCGCATCGGCGTCTACATTTGTTACGAGCGGCACTTCCCGGAAGGCTGGCGTGCGCTGGGCCTTGCCGGGGCGAAGATCGTGTTCAACCCGTCGGCGACCAGCCGGGGACTGTCGGAGTACCTGTGGCGGCTGGAGCAGCCCGCGGCCGCCGTCGCGAACGAGTACTTCGTCGGCACGATCAACCGCATCGGCGTGGAACCACTGGGCGACAACGACTTCTACGGTCAGTCGTACTTCGCGGACCCGCGTGGCCAGCTGATCGGCGAGGCCGCCTCCGACACCGAGGAGGAGATCGTCCTCCGCGACCTCGACATGGGTCAGCTCGCCGAAGTGCGGGACCTGTGGGCCTTCTATCGAGACCGCCGTCCCGACAGCTACGGACCCCTCGCGGAGGCGTGATGACCACCCTCATCAGGGGCGGGCAGGTACTCAGCACGGCGGGCGCGTCCGCCGCGGACGTCCTCGTCGACGGCGAGACGATCTCGGCCGTCGGCGCCCCCGGCATGCTCGGACCGGCCGACGAGACCATCGACGCCACCGGGAAGTACGTGCTGCCCGGTGGAATCGACGCGCATACCCATATGGAGATGCCGTTCGGCGGCACGCATTCCGTCGACAGCTTCGGCACCGGGACGACGGCGGCCGCGTGGGGTGGCACGACCACGATCATCGACTTCGCCGTACAGGCCAAGGGCACGTCACTGCTGTCCACTATGGACAAATGGCATGAGAAGGCCGACGGCAACTGCACCATCGACTACGGCTTCCACATGATCGTCTCCGACGTCAACGATTCGTCGTTGAAGGAGATGGAGGCCTGCGTCGACGGCGGTGTCGGCAGTTTCAAAATGTTCATGGCGTACCCGGGCGTGTTCTACTCCACTGATGGCGAAATCCTGCTGGCCATGCAGAAGGCGCGGGAGATCGGCGCCACGATCATGATGCACGCGGAGAACGGCATCGCGATCGACCAGCTGGCCGCGCAGGCGTTCGCCGCCGGGAAGATCGACCCGGTACAGCACGGGCTCACCCGGCCGCCGGAACTGGAGGGCGAGGCGACCTCGCGTGCGATCCAGCTGGCCAAGGTGACCGGGGCACCGCTGTACATCGTGCATCTCTCGGCGTCACAGGCACTGGCGGCGGTCGCGGAAGCGCGCGACGACGGCCAGAACGTCTTCGCGGAGACGTGTCCTCAGTATCTCTATCTGTCCATTGAGGACCTGGCGAAGCCGGACTTCGAGGGCTCGAAGTACGTCGCTTCTCCCCCGCTGCGTGAGAAGTCGCATCAGGCGGATCTGTGGCGGGGGCTGCGCACCAACGACCTCTCGGTGGTGTCGACGGATCACTGCCCGTTCTGTTTCAAGGACCAGAAGGAACTCGGCCGCGGCGACTTCCGCGCGATCCCGAACGGGATCCCCGGCGTCGAGCATCGGATGGACCTGCTGCACCAGGGTGTCGTGGCGGGCGAACTCACCCTCGGCCGCTGGGTCGAGACCTGCTCGACCACCCCGGCGCGGATGTTCGGGCTGTACCCGCGCAAGGGTGTCATCGCGGCGGGTTCGGACGCGGACATCGTCATCTACGACCCCGCCGCGAAACAGACCCTGTCGGTCGAGACGCACCACATGAACGTGGACTACTCGGCCTACGAAGGACTGGAGATCACCGGCAAGGTCGAGACGGTGCTTTCACGCGGCCGCGTGGTGGTGTCGCCGTCGGGCTTCTCGGGCAGTACGACGCACGGGAAATTCCTCTCGCGCGACCTGAACCAGTACCTGAACTGAGGCGGTGGCCGTGGATTTCGGGGTAGTGCTGCAGACCGATCCGCCCGCACGAGACCTGGTGCGGCTGATGAAGGCCGCCGAGGACCAGGGTTTCCGCTACGGCTGGACGTTCGATTCGTGCGTGCTGTGGCAGGAACCGTTCGTCATCTACTCGCAAATCCTCGCGGCGACGTCGTCGATGATCGTGGGCCCGATGGTGACCAGCCCGGCCACCCGGGACTGGTCGGTGATGGCGTCGACCTTCGCCACGCTTAACGACATGTACGGCAACCGGACGGTATGCGGTATCGGCCGGGGTGACTCGGCGCATCGGGTCGTCGGTATGGCACCGTCCACTTTGGCCACCGTGCGTGATTGCATGCACGTGGTCAAGGAGCTCGCCGAAGGCCGGGAAGTCCTGCTGCGGGACAAGCCCGTGCAGATCCCGTGGATCCGCAACGGCAGGCTGGAAATGTGGATGGCCGGGTACGGACCGAAGGCGCTGAAGACGGTCGGCGAGCACGCCGACGGCTTCATCCTCCAATGCGCGGACCCGGTGATCGCCCGGTGGACCATCGGTTCCGTCCGCGAGGCGGCCCGCGCGGCCGGCCGGGACCCCGGCGGGATCACGATTTGTCTCGCGGCACCCGCGTATGTCGGCGATGACCTGGCGCACCAACGGGAACAACTGCGCTGGTTCGGCGGGATGGTCGGGAACCACGTCGCGGATCTCGTTTCGCGCTACGGGGATTCCGGTCCGGTGCCGCGGGAACTGACCGACTACATCCGCGAGCGGCAGGGTTACGACTACTCGCATCACGGGCGCGCCGGGAATCCGTCGACCGATTTCGTCCCGGACGAGATCGTCGACCGGTTCTGCCTCATGGGGCCGCCGTCGGCGCACGTGGAACGGTTGAAGGAACTGGCTTCGCTGGGCGTGGACCAGTTCGCGCTGTACCTCATGCACGATCAGCGCGAAGAAACCCTCAAACGCTACGGCTCGGAGGTCATCGGCCGCTGACTGCCCGCGTTTATCGAGGGGTAAGGCAAAGGTGGCGTGGTGTCCGGGCTCGCTGTGACCGACTTGTTCGCGGGGTCGGCGGCCAGAGCGAACACGTGACTCGCGTGCTCAAGCACGTAACTCGCGTGCCTGGACGCCGAACTCGGTGTGCGGGGTCTGAGCACGCGAGTTCCGTCTCTGAGCCCCGCAATTAGTCCTCTACTTGCGGTCCTTGCGCGTACAACTACCGCAAGTAGAGGACTAATCGCGTGGGGTCAGGCGCCGAACCAGGCGGCGAGGGCCTCCGGCAGGCCGTCGGCGTCGGCGTCACCGGCCCAGGCGAGGTAGCCGTCCGGGCGGATCAGGAGGACGTCGGCGGGCCGGTCCTCGGCCTTGGCGACGCGGACGTCGACGCGACCTCGGGCGAGGTCGGGAAGCTCCGGCCGTCCGGCGAGGTCGAGCAGGACCGGCCGCGCTCCCCGCAGCAGTTCCCCGACGCTGGTCGCACCTTCGTCGGTCTCCAGCGCGAAATCCTGGACGAACGTGCCCGCGAGCGCGTGCTGTCCCGAGCCGGGCATCGGGTATCGCAGGTCGGTCCCGGCGAGGTGAGCGGCCAACCGTCGCGCGGGCTGCTCGTCGTCGAGCAACTCCTCGAAGACCGCTCGGAGCGCCTCCGCCGCGGCGTCGTGCCCACGCCGCAACGCGACCTGTGCCTGCGACTGCAGCAGCGCACGGGCACCGGCGGCGTGTCGTTCCGCCTGGTAGGTGTCCAGCAGTCCTTCCGGCGCCCGGCCCTGGAGTTCGGCGGCCAGTTTCCAGGCGAGGTTGACCGAGTCGGACATGCCGACGTTGATCGCCGTACCGGTGGACGGCAGCAGGTGAGCCGCGTCGCCAGCCAGCAGGATCCGTCCCTCGCGGTAGCGCTCCGCCTGGCGGGCGGAGAACTGGTAGCGCGAGAGCCGGACCGGGTCGCCCAGCGGGACGTACCCGCCGAGCACGCGGCGGATGCTGTCGCCGAGTTCGGCCAGCGTCATCGGTACGTCGTCGTCGACCTCCCCAGGATCGTCTTCGGTGGTCTGGATGAACAAGATCCCCGGAGTGAGCGAGCCGAGCGCGAACACCCCGTTGCCGGTGCGGGTGAACCCCGCCTTGATCCGGCCCAGTTCCGGCGTCTCGATGTCGCCGTTGTCGTGCACGGTCAGCCCGTCCGGGATGCCGACCTGCCCGATCCGGTTGACTTCGGGGTAAGTGGTGCCGGGGAACGGGATACCGGCCATCGAACGGACAGGGCTACGCCCGCCGTCGCAGCCCACGAGGTACCGTGCGGTGACCTGATAGGACCCGTCCGGGCCGCGTACCTCGGCGGTCAGCGACTCGTCGTCCTGGCTCACGCCGACGACCTCGTGCCCGCGGCGCAGTTCCGCGCCGAGCCCGGTGGCGTGCTCCTCCAACAGCCCCTCCAGCAGCCGCTGGCGCACCGAAAGCGCCTTCAGCGGGGGCTCCTCGAACCGTGTGAGGTCGACGTGCACCCCACCGAACGGGAACCTGTCGGCCGGGACGGGGTCGGTGACGAGCGCTCGCAGCCGGTCCAGCAAGCCGCGGTACTTCAGCAGGTCCAGGATCTGTCCGCTGAGGCCGTGGGCCTTCGGTGTCTGCCCCTGTTCCGGCCGCCGTTCCAGGATCAGCGGGCGTACACCTGCCAGCCGCAGTTCCGCGGCCAGCATCAGACCGGTCGGGCCGGCACCCACGATGGTCACGTCGACGTCCGTCAATCTTCACTCCTGTTCGGCCTGAAATGGCTACGGCCGAGGATTCTGCGGTACCACCGGGGTCTTGCCGCAAGCCCCCCGGTGCGCTATATGTTGAACAGGGAGGGGGCACGCCCCACCCCCGTTCCGGGTACACGCACCAGGGACCGCGCGCCCGCGAGGCGCGACGCTGGGCCGGTGACCACCAGCAGAGTCCGCATCGCCGCTTTGATCACCCTCACCACGGCCGCCCTCGCGATCGCGCCCGCGGCTTCGGCCGCTCCCAAGGGCATCGACTGGGGCCCCTGTCCGGCAGGATCCCGGCCCGGCTACGACTGCGCCGAGATCCAAGTCCCGCTGTCCTATCAGGACCCGAACGGCCCGCGAGTCACCATCGCGCTCGGCCGCCTTCCCGCGACCGACCAGAAGAACAAACGCGGCACGATCTTCACCAACCCCGGCGGCCCCGGGAACCCCGGCCGCTTCACCAAGTTCCAGACACCGTCGCTGCACCGGCAGTTCGACATCGTCGGCTTCGACCCGCGTGGGGTCGGGGCGAGCACACCGGTCCACTGCTTCGCGAACGACGCGGAAACCGAGCCGCTCAAACGGGTGCTCGGCAAGTTCCCGATCACCGCCGAGCAGGAGACCCGGCATCTCGCCGACGTCCGCGAGGTCGCCGCGTCCTGCGGCCGTAACGCCGGGCCGCTGCTCGGGCATCTGTCGACCGCGAACGTCGCCCGCGACCTCGACAGGCTGCGTGAGGCCGCCGGTGAGGCGAAGCTGCGCTACTACGGCCTCTCGTACGGGACGTATCTCGGCGAGGTGTACGCCAACCTGTTCCCGCAGCGCGTCGGCGCGCTGGCGCTCGACGCCGTCGACGATCCGATCGCCTGGTCGACGGGCCACCGTCCGGCGGGCGCGAAGGTCCCGTTCAGTACCAGGCTCGGCGGTTTCCGGGACGCGGACCGCGCACTGAACGCGTTCCTCGACGTATGCGCGGCCGACGTCCGATGCGCGTTCCGCGAACCCGGCACGGATTTGCGGGCCAAGTACGACGCCCTCCTCGACAGGCTCGAAGCCGCGCCGGGCGCGATCACCTACCAGGACGTCATCGGGCGTACCCACAATGCGCTGACCGACGAAGCGAACTCCCGCTCACTGGCCGAATTCCTTCAAGGAGCGACAAAGCAAGCGTCGGCGAAGGCCATCGTGACGCCGTTCGATTCCGCGTTGGGTGGCGGCGGGACCATCTGCGCCGACACGACGAACCCGCGCGATCCGGCGGCCTGGCCTCGCGCGGCCCGCGAAGCCGACCGCGCGAGCCGCGGTTTCGGTTCCTACGACACGTATCTCTCGCTGCCGTGTGCCTTCTGGCCCGTCTCCGACCCGGCGCGTTACACCGGACCGTGGAACCGCCCGACCGCGCCGATCCTGTTGCTGGCCAACGGCAAGGGCGATCCCGAGACGCCGTACGCCGGTGCGAAGCGGACTGAGCGCATCCTCGGCAACGCGCGGCTCCTGACGCTGGACGCGTGGGGGCACGGCGCCGCGAACCGCAGCGCCTGTGTCGACGCGGCTCTCGACGGCTACCTTGCCTACGGACGTCTCCCGGCGCGCGACACCGTCTGCGCCCCGGATCACGCGCCCTTCGACGCCAGGTAGCTCATCGCGATCTCCGCGTCGGTCAGCCAGGAGGCGTAATCGGCGGGGTCGGAGAAGATCCGCGCGAACCGGTGCGCCACCTCGGGCACCGTTTGCGCGGCCTCCAGGGTGGCCAGCACGTGATCCGGCGGTGGCGCGAGCAGATCGTTGCTCAGCCGGGTCGCGTGCCGCGCCTTTTCCCAGTATTCGGCGAAGGTCGCGCGCAGGAACTCCTCGTCGAACGGGCGGTCGCCGTGGTCGAGGATGCGCCGTTCGTAGACCGCGGCCGCGTGCGCCGCCATATTCGCGCCCTGTCCGGCGACCGGGTCGTTCGTCACCGCGGCGTCGCCCATCGCCAGCACCTTCGCCCCCGACGGCAATGTCCCGACCGGTTCGCGCACTGATCGGGATCGGTGACGTCGTCCCAGACATCGAGCGGTCCACCCGGCACACCGAAGAACCCGAGGCCGAAAACGGGCCCCTCGAGGATCTCCGGTGCCCGTCCGTCCCAGAAGTTGATGCCCAGCGCGCGTTCCCGCCGCAGCGCGGGGGCGAACACGCATTGGTTCGAGATGAGCCTGCCCGCTCAGCCGATGAGTGCTTGGTACACCAGGTGACGGAGTTCGACGCGGATCGGATAGGTCGTCGACGGCAGCAACTGCGTGAAGAACAGCACGGTGATGCCCTCGTCCGGGTCGACCCAGAACGCGGTGCTCGCCGCCCCGCCCCAGGCGAATTCCCCCGCGCTGGCGGGAGTCTTCGCCTTGACCGGGTCTTCGAGCACGGAAAAGCCCAGTCCGAAGCCGAAACCGTGGTACGGCGACTCGGCGAACGTGGGCCGCCCATAGGTCTCCAGGTCCACGCCACCGGGCAAGTGGTTGCTCGCCATGAGCCGCACGGTGCGTGGGCCGAGCAGCCGGACGCCGTCGAGTTCGCCACCGCGCACCAGCATCTGCGTGAACCGGTGGTAGTCGCCCGCGGTCGACACCAGGCCGCCGCCACCCGAGAAGGCCGACGGCGTTACCCGGCCGATGGCACCCATCTCGTCGTGCCGCAGGGGTGCTTTGGTCTTCGGGTTGGGCACGTAGAGCGCGGCCAGCCGGTCGAGGACACCGGGATCGGCCTGGAAGCCGGTCTCGTGCATACCGAGCGGGGTGAAGATCCGTTCGGCGAAGAAGGCGTCGAGCGACTGCCCGGACACGACCTCGACGAGCCTGCCGAGGATGTCCGTCGCGACCGAATAGTTCCATTCGCTGCCGGGCTGGAACAGCAGCGGCAGCTTGGCGATCGCCTCGGAGACACCGGCAAGGTCGAGACCCGGCGCCGTCCCCCAGTCGAAGCCCGCCTCGCGGTAGATCCCGTCGACCGGATGCGAGCGGTGGAACCCGTAGGTCAGGCCCGCGGTGTGGGTGAGCAGATGCCAGAGGCGGATCGGCTCGGTGGCGGGTTCGGTCGTCATCCGGACGAACGAGCCCTGGATGAACACCTTCGGTTCCGAGAACTCGGGCAGCCAGCGGGAAATCGGGTCGTTGAGGTCGATGAGTCCCTCTTCGACGAGCATCATCGCGGCGACGGACGTGACCGGCTTCGTCATCGAGAAAACGCGCCAGATCGTGTCGGTCTCAACCGGCAGCCCGGCCTCGATGTCACGCTGCCCGTTCGACGCGAGATGCGCGACCTTCCCGTTCCTGGTCACCACTGCCAGGTACCCGGGGAGCTGGTTTCGCTCCAGGTAGCCGTCGAAGTGCCTGTCGATCCGCCGCAGCCGCTCCCCGTCGAAACCCACCTCGGCCGGGTCGACGTCCACCTTCAGCTCGATCATGTGACCGAGGTTACGCGTTCCGCTCGGCTTGTTTCTCCAATCGCCACGCCTCGTCGGTCTTGCCCGCACGCCAATATCCGGAGATCGACAGCAGGTCGCGCCGCACACCGCGCTCGTCGAGGAGGTGGCGGCGCAGGTCGCGGACGACGTCGGCCTCGCCGTGGACGAACGCCTGCACGACGCCGTCACGCCAGTCGAGCGCGCGGACGGCGGCCGCGAGGTCGTCACCCCGGTCGCGGTGCAGCCAGGTGATCCGCGCCTCGGCCTTCGTGGTGAGCGACTGCTCCTCGGCCTCGTCCTCCACGAGAATGAAGGCATGCGCGGGAACACCCGCCGTCATCGCCTCGAGTGACGCGGCGATGGCGGGCAGGGCGCTCTCGTCACCGGCGAGCAGATGCCAGTCGGCTTCCTCGCCCGGCGCGTACGCCCCGCCGGGACCGGAAATCAGCAGTTCGTCCCCCGGTTTCGCGGCGGCGGCCCACGGTCCGGCGACGCCCTCGTCACCGTGGTGGACGAAATCGAGCACGAGTTCGCCGAGATCCCGGTCGAACGCGCGGACGGTGTAGGACCGCATCCGCGGCCACTGCTCACGCGGCATCCCGGCACGCACGCTCGCCAGGTCGAGCGGTTCGGGGTAGTCGACGCCGGGCACCCGGAAGTGCACCTTGACGTACGCGTCGGTGAATTCGTTGGGCCTGAACGAGGCGATTCCTTCGCCCCCCGCCACGATCCGGACCATATGCGGGGTGATCCGCTCGGTGCGCAACACCCGCAACCGGATCGCCGATACCGGCTTCCGCGCCTCGGCCATCCGCGACTCCTTCCGACAAGGTTAGGTGAACCTAAGCGAGCGTACGCCCTTTCCGGGTCGACCCGTCCCGGAATTCCGTCAACGTTGACGGCCGAGGTCGTCCAGTGTCCGTTTGATCATGGTCATCGCCTGCGTCATGACCGCGGCCATCGGCCCGGCCAGCTCGTCGGGAAGCACGTCGCGGGTCCACACCAGACGGCAACGCCGGGCACCGTCGGCGATGACCTGCATGGCCGCGTTGTCGTGCGACGGCTCCACGCTGCCCCCGATGACGGTGTAGACGATCCGGCGCGAGTCGTGATCCACGCTGACCCGACGTTCTCGGACGAACGTGCCGTCGGCGAAGGTCACCACGCGGCAATCGGTCTCGACGCGGGTGTCCACGACGAACCCTGGCGCCATCCGGGAGGGACCGGTGCCGAAGTCGCCGAGCACCTCCCACGCCCGCTCCGCACTGGACTCGATCTGGATTTCCCGGGTAATGGAAGCCATGTCTCCTACCTCGTTCGACTTGCTGGACCAGAGCGCACATCCTGCGCCGGAGCGGCCTCGCCGTCTTGAAGATCCTTGCGGAATTGTCGTGGCCTTCGTTTAGCCTCCGGGCGTGCTGTCCTTCGTCGACCTCGTCACCCGTCCCGACTTCGCGGTCACGGCGGTGGACTGCCGTGACGATCACCCCGGCTGGTCGGCGGAGCAGTCGCGTGAGGACGTGCGGGTCGTGCTTGTGCGTGCGGGCGGGTTCCGCCGTCGCGTCCGCGGCGTCTGGTCGGATCTCGACCACACCGTCGGCTACCTCGGACTGCCCGGCGAGGAAGAGCACTTCGCCCACCCCGACGGCGGCGACACCTGTACCTCGATCAGCCTGACGCTCGCGCTGTGGCGCGCGCTGGCCGGCGATTCCCCGCGGCTCGACGGCTCGGCGCTCTACGTGGACGGCAGGCTCGACCTCGCCCACCGGCGGCTCTTGGGCGCCATCCGCACCGCGGACGCCGACTACGCCGCCGCCGAAGGACTGACGAACCTGATGGCCGAGATCATCCACCGGGTCGTGGTCACGACCGCTCCTGGCCTTGCCAAGAGCGGCGACCGGGAATTGGTGGCCGCGGCACGGGACGTGATCGGCGATGGTCATCCCGCCGCGGGCGGGCTGCTTCCCCTTGCCACCTTGCTGGGCGCCTCGCCCTACCGGCTGAGCCGGGCTTTCACCCGCGAACTGGGGGTGTCGCTGACCCGCTACCGCAACCGGATCCGGGTGACTCGCGCTTTGGACAGGCTGGAAGCAGGCGAACCCAGCATCGCCGTCCTGGCCGCCGATCTCGGCTTCGCGGACCAGGCACATCTGTGCCGGACCCTGCGGGAGCATTTGGGGCACACACCCACCGCGTTACGCGGACTGCTCGCCTGAACTCGGTGGTCCCGGCGCCGGACACCGTTGTGACGCCGACGCCGGGACACCCACCCGCTCGGCTCGGTGCCGGGCGGGTGTGATCATGCCGTCGGCCACCGACAGTTTCCGGCTTCACGCGGCGCCAGCGGCCGGATCACTCACCCGGGTGTTCTGGAACGACGCGACCCGCCAGCCGTCGGACTCCTTCACGAGGACGTACGTCAGCGTCGACTCGCGCCCCGGCTCGGGCTTGCCGCCCGCCAGCGACGAGCCGCCACCCGACACGACGATCGCGACGTCCGGCCGGATGAACCGGACCTTGGCGTCGCCGCCCCCACCGGTCAGCTTCGATCCCTTCAGCAGGCCCTCGAACAGGGAGCGGTGAGCGCTCTCGATGATCGCGCGGCCCGGCATGTTCATTCCGAAGAACGTCACATAGTCGGCGTCTTCGGTGAACTGCGCCGCGTACGCGGTCGCGTCGCCGTCGTTCCACGCGTCGACGAGCTTGCCCAGTACGGCCAGGACCTCGGTACGGGATTCGGTCATGATGTCCTCCAGTTGGACGAACGCTGTTCGTGTTACGAACACCGTTCTACAGACGAACGGCGTTCGCGTCAAGTAGAGTTCCGGATCGAACCCCGGATCAGGAGGCGAACAAAGTGAGCAGGCCCCGGCGTCGCGCCGAGAAACCCGTGCTGTCCCAGGAGCTCGTGGTCAAGACGGCACTGGAGCTCCTCGCCGCCGAGGGCATCGAGGCGGTGAGCATGCGGCGGGTGGCCCAGGCCCTGGAGACGGGCCCGGCGTCGCTCTACGCCCATGTCGCGAACAAGGAAGAACTCCACGAGCTGATGGTCGACCACGTCCTCGACTTCGGCCCGGTCCCCGAGCCCGATCCGGATCGATGGGCGGAGCAGGCGAAGGAGCTGTTGCGGGAAAACGTGCGCGCGCTGACGGCGTTCCCCGGCATCGCGAAGATCTCCTGGGCCATCCCCGTCCCGACGGGCGCGAACGCGCTGCACCAGGCGGAGGCGATGCTCGCGATCCTGCGGGCGGGCGGCCTCGACCTGAAGCAGGCACTCTTCGCCGCCGACGCGTTGTGGCTCTACACCAAGGCGTACGCCTACGAAGGCGCCGGCTGGCAACACGGCGACATCGACGTCACCGTGCAGGAGGAACGCGGCAAGCAGATGTACGACTACATGAAGTCGTTCCCGCCGGGGGCTTTCCCGAACCTGCTCGCCTCAGGCGAGTACTTCACCGCGGAAACCGCGCAGGAGCGGTTCGAGTTCGCGATCGACATGTTCCTCGCCGGCCTGACACGGGGTCATGAGTAGCAAGGACGGTTCTTTTGCGGGGTAAGGCAAACGTGGCGCCTTCGGGCTTCGGCGCCCGGGGTGGCGCCGCACCGCACTCGCGTGCTCAAACACGGAGCTCGCGAAACCGGCACCGACGAGAACGCCTTTCAGCCGGTGTACCAGTTCGAGCTGTTCATCGTGACGTTCATCGTCCTGTTCGGACTGATGGCCTACCGGCTCGGCGGCGGCCGGACAGCGAACGTGCTCAAGGCCGGGATCGCCTCGATCCTGGTGGTGATCTCGGGTGCGAACGACCTGACGTTCTGGGCGCTCAACGACGTCTGGTCCGCCGGGACGAAACCGGCCGAGCTGAAGTGGGCGTCGCATATGATCGTGTTCCTCGGCGGGCCGCCGAGTGTGCCGGCGGCGGTCGCGTTCATGCTGGTGCACCTGGTGCTGGCGGCGGTGATCGTCGCACTGCCGGTCGGCCGCTGGGTCGACCGCGCGCTCGGCGCCGGACCGGGGAGCTGAAAGGTGGAGCGTCCTTCAGCTCACGTCAACCTGCGTACCAGTCCGTCCGCCAGCAGGCGCCCGCGATCGGTGAGCACCGCACGGTCCTCAGTGTCCAAGGCGGACTGTTCCAGCAACCCTTCTCCGGCGGCGGCCCTGGCTTCGGTCCGGCCGTCGTCGTCGAGGGCGGAGAGCGGAAGTCCTTCGGAGAGCCGGAGTTCCAGCATCACCCGTTCCAGGTGCCGGTCTTCGTCGGTCAGCAGTTCGCGGCCGGCGGCAGGCGAGTCCCCGGCGGCGAGCGAGGCGGCGTAACGGGCGGGATGCTTGACGTTCCACCACCGGACGCCGCCGACGTGGCTGTGCGCGCCTGGTCCAGCGCCCCACCAGTCACCGCCGCGCCAGTAGCCGATGTTGTGACGGCAGCGGGCTTCCTCCGACGTCGCCCAGTTCGATACCTCGTACCAGCGCAATCCGGCCGACGCCAGTACGCGGTCGATGAGTTCGTAGTCGGCTGCGAGGACGTCGTCGTCCGGCGCGGGCAGTTCACCGCGACGGACGCGGCGGGCGAGCGCGGTGCCTTCCTCGACGATCAGCGCATACGCCGACACGTGGTCGACGCCCGCGGCGAGCACGGCGTCCAACGAGGCCTGGAGGTCTTCGACCCGCTCCCCCGGCGTGCCGTAGATGACGTCGAGATTGACGTGCTCGAACCCGGCGGCGCGGGCTTCCCCGGCGGCGGCGACGGGCCGTCCGGCGGTGTGCACGCGGTCGAGGATCCGCAGGACGTGCTGCGCGGCCGACTGCATCCCGAGCGAGATCCGGTTGTATCCGGCGTCACGGATGCCCTCGAAGAACTCCGGCGAGGTGGACTCCGGATTGGACTCCGTCGTCACCTCCGCGTCCAGCGCGAGGCCGAACGTGTCGCGGACGGCGTCCAGGACGCTACGGAGCCCGTCCGCGCCGAGCAGGGACGGCGTGCCCCCGCCGACGAAGACGGTGTCGACCGCGGGCGGCTTCCCGAGCACGCGCGCGGCCAGGTGGAATTCACGCTTCAAGCCTTCGAGCCAGGACTGCGGCGACGAATCACTGTCCAGTTCGCCGGCGGTGTAAGTGTTGAAGTCGCAGTAGCCGCAGCGTGTCGCGCAGAACGGGACGTGCACATAGACCCCGAACGGCCGGGTGCCGAGCCCTTCCAGCGCGCTCTCGGGGAGCGCGGACTCGACGGGCTTGGCATTCTCGAACGACAGTGCGGGCACACCCCAGTCTCCCTCACGCCGTGAAGGCCTCCTTCCCTACCCTGAATGTAGTGAGGAAGCTTTCACGGCACGCGGCGTCACTCAGGCCAACCCGTTCGCGGCCAGCCATTCAGGGGACGGCGGGATCGGCTCGATGATGTCGATGAGGAACCCGTTCAGGTCCTCGACGTAGAAGTGCCGCTGTCCGAATTCCTCGTCCACGAGTTCCGTGACGGTCTTGACTCCTTCCTCGACCAGCCGCTCGTACTCGGCGGCGGCGTCGGTGACCATCAGCCCGACCATCGACCCGGCGGACTCCTGCGTCCGCCAAGGCTCCGGCGTCGAGTGGTGACCCCGCTTCACGAAGCTCATTTCATAACCCGGCACGCCGACGTTGAGGCTGGAGAACCAGTCCAGCTCGATCGTCACCGTCAAGTGCAGGTGCCGCTTCCACCAGGCGGTGGTCGCGGCGATGTCGTCGACGACCACACAGGCGCCGAAGCCACTTAGTTGCATCCGGTGTTTCCTCCCCATCGAACCACTTGATACAGAGTACTCTAGGCGCAGTGGTTCAGCAGACGCAAGGGGATTCTGTTGGTGGGGCAGAACCTGGAGCGTCCTCCGTCACACCACTCGCCCGAGGTGATCTCCGGCGAGCCTCCGGCATGCCCCTTGACCTGCGGAAACTTGCGTCTCAGCCGGATGAGTGGACGCTGTTCCCAGCATTCGGACCGGCCTAGACCACATAGTGGGCGCGTGGCACGCTGAGCCCATGACCCGCGCCGGAATCACCCTCGTGGCCCGCCGCCACGTGGATCTCCGCCGCGTGGCGAGCGCGCTGTGTGCGACGAACCGCTGACTCCCCGCCACCACCACGATCTGCCGGAGGACTCCCATGTCGTCGCCCACGCGCGAGACCCCTGCCCGCACGCCCCGGGTCAAACAGAAACGCGGCGAAGGCCAGTGGGCACTGGGATACCGCGAGCCGCTGAACCCCAACGAGCGGTCGAAGAAGGACGACAACCCGCTCAACGTCCGGGCGCGGATCGAGAACATCTACGCCCACGGTGGGTTCGACTCGATCGACCCCGGTGACCTCCGCGGCCGGTTCCGCTGGTTCGGGCTCTACACCCAGCGCAAGCCCGGGATCGACGGCGGCCGCACCGCCACCCTCGAACCCGAAGAGCTCGACGACCGCTACTTCATGCTGCGGGTCCGGCTCGACGGCGGCGCGCTGACCACCCACCAGCTGGCCGTGCTCGCCGAGATCTCGCAGACCCACGCACGCGACACCGCCGACATCACCGACCGGCAGAACATCCAGTACCACTGGATCCAGGTCGAGGACGTCCCGACAATCTGGGACAAGCTGGAAAAGGCCGGGATGACCACGATGGAGGCCTGCGGCGACAGCCCGCGTGTCATCCTCGGCTCCCCCGTCGCCGGCATCGCCGCCGACGAGATCATCGACGGCACCCCCGCGATCGACGAGATCAAGCGCCGCTACATCGGCGACCCGCGGTACTCGAACCTGCCGCGCAAGTTCAAAACCGCGATCTCGGGCCAGCAGGACGTCGCGCACGAGATCCACGACATCGCCTTCGTCGGCGTGAACCACCCGGAGCACGGCCCCGGTTTCGACCTCTGGGTCGGCGGCGGCCTGTCGACCAACCCGATGATCGGGCAGCGACTCGGTGCCTGGGTCCCGCTCGACGAGGTCCCCGACGTCTGGGAAGGCGTGATCAGCGTCTTCCGCGATTACGGCTACCGGCGGCTGCGTGCCCGCGCCCGGATCAAGTTCCTGGTGAAGGACTGGGGCGCCGCGAAGTTCCGCCAGATCCTCGAAGACGAGTACCTCAAGCGGAAGCTGACCGACGGCCCCGCACCAGAGGTCTCCACGACCCAGATCGACCACGTCGGCGTGCACCCGCAGACCGACGGCAAGTTCTACGTCGGCGCCGCGCCGATCGCGGGTCGCGTCTCCGGCGCGACGCTGCTGGCGGTCGCCAAGGCCGCCGAGCGCGCGGGATCGAACCGCGTCCGGCTCACGCCGCAGCAGAACCTCGTGGTCCTCGACGTCCCCGAGGCCGAGGTCGGCGGGCTGAAGAGCGAACTGGCCGAACTGGGCCTGCAGGCCGAGCCGTCGCCGTGGCGGCGCGGCATCATGGCCTGCACCGGGCTGGAGTTCTGCAAACTCGCCATCGTCGAGACCAAGGCCCGCGCGCTCCAGCTGGTCACCGAACTGGAGAAGCGCCTCGCCGACATCCAGGCCGAGATCGAGAACCCGGTCACCGTGCACCTCAACGGCTGCCCCAACTCCTGCGCGCGGATCCAGACCGCCGACATCGGGCTCAAGGGCCAGATCGTCACCGACGAGGACGGCAAGCAGGTCGAAGGCTTCCAGGTGCATCTCGGCGGCGGGCTCGGGCTGGACGCCGGGTTCGGCCGGAAACTACGCGGGCACAAGGTGACCGCGTCGGAACTGACCGCGTACGTCGAACGGGTCGTCCGGGCGTATGTCGCCGGTCGCGAACCCGGTGAGCGGTTCGCCCAGTGGGTCACGCGGGCCGAAGAAAGCGTCCTGCAGTGACCGAACGAGCGACCCCGTACTACTGCCCTTTCTGTGGCGATGAGGACCTGCGGCCGGAAGAGGGCGGCTCCTGGCTGTGCTCGGGCTGCCGCCGGGTCTTCACCGTGAAGTTCCTCGGACTGTCCTTTCCGGAGGTGTCGCAATGACCGCCACTGCCGACTACAAGACCCTCGCCGAACGCGCGTCGAAGGAGCTCGCCGAGGCGACCGCGACCGAAGCACTGCGCTGGACCGCCGAGACCTTCGGCGACGACTTCATCGTCGCGTCGAATATGCAGGACGCCGTCCTCATCGATCTGGCCACCCAGGTCAAACCGGACGTCGACGTGCTGTTCCTGCAGACCGGCTACCACTTCCCGGAAACCATCGGCACCCGCGACGCGGTGCAGGCGGTCTACCCCGGCGTGCGGATCGTCAACGCCGAGGCCGCGCAGAGTGTCGCCGAACAGGACGCGGAGTACGGCCCGAAACTGCACGAGCGCGACCCGAACCTGTGCTGCCGGCTCCGCAAGGTCGTCCCGCTGCGCAACACCCTCGCGAAGTACTCCGCGTGGGTGACCGGCGTCCGCCGCGTCGACGCGCCGACCCGCGCGAACACCCCCATCGTCACCTGGGACGACCGCAACGGGCTGGTGAAGATCAACCCGATCGCGCCGTGGTCCGACGACGAGTTCAACGGCTACATCAGCGAACACGGGATCCTCGAGAACCCGTTGGTGTCCATCGGTTATCTCTCGATCGGCTGCGCGCCGTGCACCGCGAAGGTCGCTCCGGGGCAGGACGCCCGCAGCGGCCGGTGGGCGGGTCAGGGCAAGACCGAATGCGGCCTGCACGGGTGAGAAGGGACGAAATGACCACGCTCGAACCGGCGAGGGACGCTGCCCAAGACAACCTGGCGGCCTTGGAATCCGAGGCCATCCACATCTTCCGCGAGGTGGCGGGCGAGTTCGACCGGCCGGTGATCCTGTTCTCCGGCGGCAAGGACTCGACGTTGCTGCTGCATTTGGCGATCAAGGCGTTCTGGCCGGCGCCGGTGCCGTTCCCGTTGCTGCACGTGGACACCGGGCACAACTTCGACGAGGTCATCGACTTCCGCGACCGCGTGGTCGAGCAGCACGGGCTGCGGCTGGTCGTGGCGAAGGTGCAGGACTGGATCGACGACGGCAGGCTCGAAGAGCGCGCTGACGGGCTGCGTAACCCGCTGCAGACCACGCCGTTGCTCGACACGATCTCCGAGAACAAGTTCGACGCCGTCTTCGGCGGTGGACGCCGCGACGAGGAGCGCGCCCGCGCCAAGGAGCGGATCTTCAGTCTCCGCAACGCTTTCGGCCAGTGGGAGCCACGTCGGCAGCGCCCCGAACTGTGGAACCTCTACAACGGGCGGCACCGCCCCGGCGAGCAGGTCCGCGTCTTCCCGCTGTCCAACTGGACCGAGGCGGACGTCTGGAACTACATCGCCCGGGAAAAGGTCGAACTGCCGTCGATCTACTACGCGCACCGGCGCGAGGTCTACCAGCGTGACGGCATGTGGCTGGCCGAAGGCCCGTGGGGCGGGCCGCGTCCCGGGGAGGACCTGAAGGAACTGACCGTGCGCTACCGGACCGTCGGCGACGGTTCGTGCACGGGTGCCATCGAATCGACCGCCGCCACGGTGGACGAGGTCATCGCCGAGGTCTCGGCCTCCCGGCTCACCGAACGCGGCGCCACCCGCGCCGACGACCGGATGTCGGAGGCGGCGATGGAAGACCGCAAACGTGAGGGGTACTTCTGATGTCCAGCCTTCTCCGGCTCGCGACGGCGGGCAGTGTGGACGACGGGAAGTCGACCCTGGTCGGGCGGCTCCTCTACGACACGAAGTCGGTACTCGCCGACCAGCTGGACGCCGTCACCCGCGCCAGTGTCGACAAAGGACTGTCCACACCGGACCTCTCGCTGCTCGTGGACGGCCTGCGTTCGGAGCGCGAGCAAGGCATCACGATCGATGTGGCATACCGGTATTTCGCGACGCCGAGGCGCAGTTTCGTGCTCGCGGACACCCCGGGCCACGTGCAGTACACGCGGAACACGGTGACCGGGGCGTCCACCGCGCAACTGGCCGTGCTGCTGGTCGACGCACGCAAGGGCGTCATCGAGCAGACCCGCCGTCACGCCGCGGTGCTGGCGCTGCTGGGTGTCCCGCATCTGGTGCTGGCGGTGAACAAGATCGACCTCGTCGACTACGACGAGGCGACCTTCACCGTGATCGCCGAGGAGTTCGCCGAGCACGCCGCTTCCCTCGGCTACGAACGAGGCTCCGTGCTCGCGGTGCCGGTTTCGGCACTGCAGGGCGACAACGTGGCGGAGAAGTCGGACAAGACGCCGTGGTACTCCGGCCCGACCTTGCTGGAGCATCTGGAAACCGTGCCGGTGGCACCGGATCCGCATGATTCGGCGTTGCGTTTCCCGGTGCAGTACGTGATCCGGCCACGCACGGCCGAGCATCCCGACTACCGGGGTTACGCCGGGCAGATCGCGGCGGGCACCGTCCGGCCGGGTGACGAGATCGTCGTGCTCCCCCAAGGACTCCGCAGCCGGGTGGAGGGCATCGACACCGCCGACGGGCCGCTCGCCGAAGCCGGTGCCGGCACGTCGGTGACCCTGCTGCTCGCCGACGATCTCGACATCTCGCGTGGGGACTTGATCGCGGCGGCCGACCGGCAACCGCGGGTGACCGACGAAATCGCCGCGACGCTGTGCTGGCTCTCGGCGAAGGCCCTCAAACCGGGCGCGCGAGTGCTGGTGAAGCACGGCACCCGGACGGTACAGGCCATCGTCAGTGAACTCCACGCCCGCTTCGACGAGCAGACGCTGTCCAGTGTGGACGGTCCGGACTCCCTGGAGCTCAACGACATCGGCCGGGTCACCCTGCGGCTCGCCGAGGCGATCGGCGTGGACGACTACGGTGTCAGCCCGCGGACCGGCGCGTTCCTGGTCATCGACCCCCAGGACGGCGACACCCTCGCCGCCGGGCTCGTCGGCGAAAGGTTCGCATGACCCCAAGCCTCACTCCGCCACTGGTGGCCGTCGCCCACGGCAGCCGTGACCCGCGGTCCGCCGCGACCATCCGGGCCCTGCTCGACGTTTCCCGTGGCCTGGCACCGCGTCTCGACATCCGGGAGTCCTTTTTGGACCTCTCGGAGCCACTGCTGACCGATGCGTTACGCGGCCTGTACGCCGAGGGTCATCGCGAGGCCGTCGTGGTGCCACTGCTGCTCGGCGTGGCCTACCACGCACGCGTCGACCTGCCCGCGCTCGTCGCCGAGGTGACCGCGGAGTGCCCGGGGCTCGACGTACGTGTCTCTTCGGTGCTCGGTATCGACCCGCTCATCGAGACGGTCGCGCTGGACCGGCTCACCGAGGCGGGCGCCGACCTCGACGACCCGGAACTGGGTGTCCTGCTGGCAGGCGTCGGTTCGTCGAACGTCGCCGCGAACGACGCGGTCGCCGGGATCACCACTCGCTGGCACCTGCGGCGCGGACTGCTCGCGACTCCCGCCTTCGCGAGCGCCGCCCAGCCGGACGTCCCCGCCGCCATCACGCGGCTGCGGCTCCACGGCGCGCGGCGGCTGGCTGTCGCGGGCTGGTTCCTCGCCCCCGGCCTGCTGCCGGACCGGATCGCGCGACTGGCCCGCGAAGGCGACCCGTCGGTGGTCGTCGCCGGGCCGCTGGGCCCGGATCCACGGATCGCTGGGCTTGTCCTGGAGCGCTACGACGTCGCCGCCGCCCGGCTCGCCGCCTGACTAGACCGGCTTTGTCCCGTCCGGGCGCTTGATACCGATCTTCGGTGGTTCTCATTCCCAGTTCCGTGACGCCCCGCGTATGAGAACGGAGATTTCTTGACGGTAACTCTCTAAACGCTGCGCAGCACCCTTTCCTTCCCCATCGAATCCCCTGGTAGGTGGAACATGAAGGCTGCCATCCGTGCCCTCGTCTGCGCTTCGGCCGTTCTCGTCCCGCCCATCGGTCTCGCCGCCCCGGCTTCGGCGGCGACCACCGTCGTCTTCGACTGCGAGGCGAAGCCGCCGCTCGTCGGCAACCAGTCCCGATCCCGGCGAACTCCACCTGGGTGAGTGCCGACCTCACGGGCGGCTCCGGCATCGGCTCGACCCCGCCGAAGATCACCGTCTCCGGCAGCGTCGCGACGCTGAGCTTCCCCGGCCCGATCGCGGGCGGCTTCACGTTCGAACTGCCGACCGTGACCGCGCACCTCACCGCGGGTTCGTCCGGCACCATCGAGACGAAACTGGCGGACAGCGGCTACGGCGATCCGGGCCTGACCTTCACCGCCGTCGTCAGCGCCGGCTTCGAGGTCTCGGCGCCGACGTCGTGCTTCCCGAACCCGAGCCCGACCTTCACCACGACGACGATCGGCTGAGCCGTGCCTGCGCCCACCCTCTCGGGGTGGCGCAGGCCACTGCCCGGCCCGACTTCGCTGTGCGAAGGTGTGCCCATGGCTGACGAACTGGTGCACTACGACGTGGTGGGCGGCACCGCCACGATCACCTTGGACTCCCCGCACAACCGCAACGCGCTCTCCGCCCGGCTGCGGCGCGAACTGAGCGATTCGCTGGACATGGCGCAGGCGGACGACGCGGTACGGGTCATCGTGCTCACCCACACCGGGCCGGTGTTCTGCGCCGGGATGGACCTCAAGGAGGCCCGCGGCGCCGGTGCGGGCGACCAGGGCGTCAACGAGTTCCCGAAGATCCTCGAGCAGCTGTGGACCAGTCCCAAACCGGTGGTGGCCAAGCTCGCGGGCCCCGCGCGGGCGGGCGGCATCGGGATGGTGGCCGCGACCGACATCGCCGTCGCGGTACACGAAGCGACCTTCGCCTTCTCCGAGGTCCGGATCGGCGTCGTACCGGCCGTCATCTCGCTCACCGTGCTGCCCCGGCTCAACGCCCGCGCCGCGCACGAACTGTTCCTGACCGGCGACACCTTCGACGCGAAGCGGGCCGTCGAGATCGGCCTGCTGAACTCGGCCGTCGCCGCCGCCGAACTCGACAGCGAGGTCGACCGCTACGTCAAGGCGCTCGCCCAAGGCGGTCCGAAGGCTCTCGCGGCGACGAAGGAACTCCTCAGCAAGCCCCGCCCGGCCACCCCGGGCGAAGGCTTCGAGGCCATGAACAAGCTCTCCGCCGGCTTCTTCGCGAGCGAAGAGGGTCAGGAGGGCATCACGGCTTTCGCCCAGAAGCGTAGGCCGAACTGGGTTCCGGAGGGCTAGTCAGGCAGGACGACGGTGAGGCGCCGGGAGTCCGATCGATCACCGGTCGGCCCCAGCGCCCGCTGCGCGTCCGAAAGGACACTGCGCACGGCCAGGTACGCCTTCGGATCGCGCTCCCTGAGCACCGACGAACCAGACCAGATGAGGACGTGCTCACCCGGCGACAGCCAGGACAGGTCGGTGAGGCAGTCGTAGAGCGCGTCGAGGTTCTTCCCGAAATAGTCGGGGAACGACAGCGCTTCCGCGATCGCGTCCAGCGTCGAGGCCTTGTCGACCGTCTCGCCGCCGTCGAGCAGATGGGGATGCGCACCCCGCGCGAAGGCCTTTTCCGCCTCGCTCTTTTCCGCCGCGCTCATCGATTGCTGTCCACTACGACGAAGGACTTGTAGTGGTCGTCGGTGTAGTACAGCTCCTTGCCCGACCCGGTCACGAGCCGCTTGGCCCCGCGATCCGGGCTGCCCGGCGTCTTGACCGTGTATTCCCGGTAATAGCCGGAGTCCTTGGCGGGCAAGACCTTCTCCCGGTTCTGGAACAGGACGTCGTCGTTGCGGGGATACGGGTACGGCCCGCCCGCCTTGATGAGCCGCCAGGTATCGGCCGCCTGCGCGGGCAGCGCCGTGAGCGGTTTGACCGGGAGCCCGGACTCCTCGCCCGCGACCTTGCCCTTGACCCGGCTCGCCGCGGCCTCGCCGGACGGCCCGGCCGAAGCGGACGAACTCGCCGGGGCCGAAGCATTCTTCGTGTCGTCACCGCTGATGCCGTCCTTGACCAGCCAGCCGGCGAGTACCAGCACGATGAGGCCGATCAGGGCGGCGGTGATCCGCCTACGGTTGAACATGGTGCGCCAGCTTAGGAGGGCCGGTCGGGGTCGTTCGCATCGCGGGCCGCACCGAAGAGCCGGGCGACCTTGCCGAAGACCGCGTCGAGTACCCACGCGGCGGCAAGGCACAGCGGCACCACGACCACCATGACCAGCACGAACTGTACGGGGAACGGGGCCTGCGCCAGCCACAGCTCGACGCCATCCCACCAGTCAGCAAGCCCGTTGAACACGATGTGAGCCTACGCTCGCGGCCCCTGCCGCCGCCGTCAGGCCGGGTATGTTGCTGACATGTTCGCTGTTTACGCTTCCGAACCCAACGCCGAGAAGCCGCTGGACTCGCTCGTGATCGGCGAGCGTCCCGAGCCCGACGTGCCCGAAGGCTGGGTGCGGGTCAACGTCAAGGCCGCCAGCCTGAACATGCACGACCTGTGGACCCTGCGCGGTGTCGGCATCAAACCCGAGCAGTTCCCGATGATTCTGGGCTGCGACGGCGCGGGAACCCTCGACGACGGCACCGAGGTCGTCCTCCATTCGGTGATCAACGCCCCTGGCTGGCAGGGCGACGACACCCTCGACCCGAAGCGCAGCTTGCTGACCGAGAAGTACCAGGGTTCTTTCGCCGAACAGGTCGTCGTCCCGGCGCGCAACGTCGTGCCGAAGCCCGCGGCCCTGAGCTTCGCCGAGGCCGCGACCATGGGCACGGCCTGGCTGACGGCGTACCGGATGCTGTTCGTGAAGTCCGGGCTGCGGCCGGGACAGACGATGCTCGTCCAGGGCGCCTCCGGCGGCGTCTCGACCGCTCTCGTGCAGCTCGGGAGCGCGGCAGGCTTCCGGGTTTGGGTGACCGGGCGTAGCGAAGAAAAGCGTGCGCTGGCGGAGAATCTCGGCGCCCATCAGACCTTTGAGTCCGGCGCGAGGCTGCCGGAGCGGGTCGACGCGGTCTTCGAGACCGTCGGGAAGGCGACCTGGTCGCATTCGATGAAGTCCCTCAAACCGGGTGGGATCATCGTCGTCTCCGGCTCCACCAGCGGCCCGGATGCTCACGCGGAGTTGCAACGCGTGTTTTTTCTGCAACTCCGGATCGCCGGCTCGACGATGGGGACCAGGGACGAACTGACCGATCTCCTCGCTTATCTGGAGCTCACCGGGGTCCGGCCGCGGATCGGTGCAGAATTGCCGTTCACGGATGCCGAAACCGGGTTTAAGACCATGCTCAACGGGGAAACCTCAGGCAAGGTCGTATTCCGGCATTGATCGGAGGAGTGCCGACTCCCTCCCCAAGCGGCTCTCGCGCACATCTGCGCACGTCCCAGCGTTTTACGCAGGTCAAGCAGGTATTTTGCGGTCTTGTCAAGTGTCAAGAATGTTATGACTAGGCAAGCTTCTTAAGACCAAAGTTCGATCAAAATCCGACCTCTCGCGGTTAACCTTGAAGGATGACCGCAACGCAGCGGCCCGAACCGGCGGACCCGGGGGGCCGGACTTCCACCGATACCGACCCGATCCGCGTCTCGTTCCGGCGCTATGCCGGCGTCCGCACCAGAGTGCTCGAAGTCGTGCCGCAGCCGGTGGAATCCGCCGACCGCGCGCCCCGCAGGGTGCTCGGCAAGCGGACGGCCGCGCGCGGGCACGTCAAGCCGACGGCACCGAGACTGGTGCTGCTGCACGGGTACTGCGACAGCGCCGACACCTGGCGTCCGGTTCTGGAACTGCTCGCGGCCGCCGGCATCCCGGCGGTCGCGGTCGATCTACCCGGCTTCGGTGACGCTCAGCCACTGCGGCCGGGTCCGATGCTGCCGCAGCTGGACGCCTTCGCCGCGGCCGTGATCAAGGAGCAGGCCGTACTCGGCACGGTCGTGCTCGCCGGCAACTCGCTCGGCGGGACGATGAGCCTGCGTGCCGCCGAGAACCACCGGCTGCCGGTCGCCGGCGTGGTATCGATCGCCGCTCCCGGTTTCGTGGACAGCTGGCTCATCCGCGCCGTGGCCCGTTATCCGCTGCCGCTGCGGATGTACTCGGCCTTGCCGTTGCCGATCCCCGGTTTCCTCGTGCGTGCCGTCGCCGAGCAGATCGTGCCCCGGCTGCTCTACGCCGACGCCGCCGCCGCGGACGCCGCCCAGGTCCGCCGCTTCACCGCGTTGTTCCCGGACTACCGCTCCACCACCAGCCGGCTCGAGCAGGCGAGGCAACTCGTCGAGGAACTGGTGGACGCGTACCGGCTCGAAGAAGTCCGTATCCCGCTTCTGGTGGTCGTCTGCGGCAAGGACAAGCTGGTCAGCGCCGCTTCCGGACGTCAGCTGCACGCGCTGGTCCCGCACAGCAGGCTGTTGGTGCGTGAGGATTGGGGCCACTGCCCGCAGCTGGACGACCCGGTCGAGATCTCGGAGCTACTGACCTACTTCGCGGCGAGCGCGTCCAGGCCGTCGAAGATCGCTTCCCGGGTTGCCGCCGAAGTGAGCGCGGACACCGTCGCCGGATAGGTGCGATGTCCCGTCTGCCAGTACGTCCATGCCCCCACCGCCACTCTCAACGGAGCCGCTTCGCGGCACTTGCCTAGGGCGTGTCTGACAAATCTCGTTCGCGGTCTTCGCGCCCAGGCGGCCCCATCGAACAGATTTGCCAGACACGCCTTAGTCTCCATTCGGACTGTGACCCAGTCCGAAGGGCACAACCTGTTGGGAGACGACGATGTCCGCACCGCGCAGCCTGGGCTCAGGATCCGGGATATTCCGCCGCAAACCGATCGAGCAGATCCAAGAACTGAGTGACGGCGGTGGCGGGCTCCAACGCACGCTGGGCCTGCGTCAGCTGACCGCGATCGGGGTCGGCGGCATCATCGGCGCGGGGATCTTCTCCCTGGCAGGCGCGGTCGCGCACGAGACGGCCGGGCCCGCCGTGCTCATCTCGTTCCTCATCGCGGGTATCGCCAGCGCCGCCGCCGCGTTCTCCTACGCCGAGTTCGCCGGGCTCATCCCCCGCGCCGGCTCCGCCTACACCTATGGCTACACCGTGCTGGGCGAGATCGTCGGCTGGTTCATCGGCTGGGACCTGTTGCTGGAATACACGGCGATCGTGGCGGTGGTCGCGATCGGCATCTCCGGCTACTTCAACGAGCTACTGGGCTACCTCAACATCGACCTCCCGACGTGGATGCTGGGCGCTCCGGGCACCGAGAAAACCGGCATGGAACCGGGGTCCTACAAGATCAACCTGTTCGCCGTGCTCCTGTGCCTGCTGATCGCCTTCATCCTCAACCAGGGCATGAAGAACGCGGCCCGGTTCGAGACACTGCTGGTCTACCTGAAGGTCGGCCTGGTCCTGCTGGTGGTCGTCGTCGGTGTCTTCCACATCAACACCGACAACTACTCGAACTTCTTCCCGTTCGGCCTCAGCGGCGCGTTCACCGGTGCGGCGACGGTGTTCTTCGCGGTCTTCGGTTACGACGCCATGTCCACCGCGGCCGAGGAATCGACCGACTCCCAGAAGCACATGCCGAAGGCGATCCTCTACTCGCTCGCCATCTCGATGGTGCTCTACGTGCTGGCCTGCCTGGTTCTGACCGGCATGGTCAACTTCAAGGACATCGACAGCGAAGCCGCCTTCTCCAGCGCCTTCAACGGTGTCGGCATGAAGTGGCTTGGCATCATCATCGCGGTCGGCGCGATCATCGGTATCACCACGGTGCTGTTCACCTTCCTCATGGGCGCGAGCCGGGTCGGCTACTCGATGAGCCGCGACGGCCTGCTGCCCAAGTGGTTCGGCAAGACCCATCCGGTGCGCAAGGTGCCGAACCGGATGACCTGGGTGCTCGGCGGCGCGTCGGCGCTCATCGCAGGGCTGCTGCCGATCGGCGAGGCAGCCGAACTGACGAACATCGGCATCCTGCTCGCGTTCGTGGTCGTCTGTGTCGCGGTGATCGTGCTGCGCTACAAGCAGCCGGACCTCCCCCGGACCTTCAAGACCCCGGGTATGCCGGTCGTGCCGATCATCGGCATCGTCTTCTCGATCTGGCTGATCACGTTCCTGAACCCGGAAACCTGGCTGCGGTTCGCGGTCTGGTTCGCCATCGGGCTGGTCATCTACTTCGCTTACAGCCGTCATCACTCCGCGATGAACGCGAACGACGACGACGCGAAGCAGGTCAGCGGAGACGACTCAAACGCGTAGCGGCTTCGCGGGCTTCGATCTGGAGGCGGTCGACAATCGACGCCGCCGGGCCGGAGCCCGCGAGTTCGTAGGTCTGCCCCGCGTAAAGCGACATGACTTCGGGGTCCTCCGCCTTCCCCGCCGCCGCGCGGATGGGTTTGGTCAGGTTGTTGACCTCCGGATACGCCGACGGCGCGGTGGCCGAGAACTCCGCGACCGCGCGGTTGACCAGCGCGCGGGCCGGACGTCCGCTGAACGCCCTGGTGAACGTGGTCGGCCTGCCGCCGTCCGCGAGCGCCTGCCGGTGCCCCGGCTGCGTCCCGGCCTCGTCCGCGCGCAGGAACGCGGTCCCCAGCTGGGCCGCGACGGCACCCGCCGCCAGGACGGCGGCGATGTCGGCACCGTGCACCAAACCACCGGTCGCGATGAGCGGCAAGTCCGTCCGCGCCGAGACCAGGCGAAGCAGGCTGAGCACGCCGTACTGCGCTCCGCCGCCTTCGGCTCCTGGTTCGTCAGCGAAAAGCCCTCGATGCGCCCCGGCCTCGAAGCCCTGGACCACGAGCGCGTCCGCGCCGACCGCCACTGCCCGATCGGCCTCGGGCGGGCTGGTGACGGTGACCGCTACCTTGCTGCCGTTGGCATGCAGGCGTTCGACGTCTTCGGGCGAGGGCGTGCCGAAGGTGAAGGAAACGACCGGCGCCTTCCGCTCCAGGACGAGCTCCAGCTTCGCGACGTAGGCGTCGTCGTCCCATCGCGGTTCGCCTGGCTCGACGCCGTAGCGCTCGGCCTCCGCTCGCCAGCGCTTGATGTGCCCGCTGAGGTCCGTCTCGGCGGCTCCGCCCGGGACGAACAAGTTCACGCCGAACGGCTCACCGGTCAGCTCGGCCGTCTTCGCGATCCGGTCCGCGAGGGCTTCGGCACTGAGGTAGCCGCCCGCCAGGAAGCCGAAGCCGCCCGCCGCGGTCACCGCGGCCACCAGCTCGGGAGTGGTCGGCCCGCCCGCCATCGGAGCCGCGATCACCGGGAAACGCAGTTCTTCGAACACGGATCCGACGATAGCCCTCTCGGGGCGCCACGGAATGTGAGGTTGGAGTCACTCCCAGGATTCCTCTTGGTGGTCTAGACCTTTAACGCCGAAGGTGCGACGATCGGACCAGTCGTGACGCAGGTCACGTCTCTCCCGTCCCCAGGAGGCCCTGGTGAAGACCTTGAGAGCGCGGCTGAGCCGCGCCGTCGTCGGAGTGGCGCTGCTCGCCGGCGTCACCACCGCAGCCGCCCCGGTCGCCGACGCGGCCACTCCGGCACTGCAGTCGATCGTTCCCGTCCCGGTCTCGGCGCAAGCCGTCACCGGGTCCGACCACACCCTGACCACGAACACGAAGATCTACACCCCGGCGGGTTCGGCACCGGCCAAGGCCGTCGGCGACTACCTCGCCGAAGTCCTGCGCAAGTCCACCGGCTTCGCCCTGCCCGTCATCGACGCCCCGTCGGGAACGCCTGCCGACGGCATCTCACTCCTGCTGTCCGGCGCCAACCCGAGCGTCGGTGACCAGGGCTACCAGCTGAACTCGACGTCCGCTTCGGTCGTCCTGCGCGCGACGACGGCGCAGGGCCTCTTCGGTGGCGTACAAACACTTCGGCAGTTGTTGCCCGGCAAGGTCGAAAGCCCGACCGTCCAGGCAGGCCCCTGGACAATTCCGGGTGCCAACATCCTGGACTACCCGCGGTTCGGCTACCGCGGCGCGATGCTCGACGTCGCCAGGCACTTCCATCCGGTCGCGTCCATCAAGCGGTACCTCGACCAGCTGGCGCAGTACAAGATCAACAACCTGCATCTCCACCTGGCCGACGACCAGGGCTGGCGCATCCAGATCGACAGCTGGCCGCGCCTGACCACCTACGGCGGCAGCACCCAGGTCGGCGGCGGCGCCGGCGGCTACTACACCAAGGCGCAGTACACCGAGATCGTGAACTACGCGGCTTCGCGGTTCATCACGGTCATCCCGGAGATCGACATGCCCGGGCACACCAACGCCGCCCAGGCCTCGTACGCCGAGCTGAACTGCAACAACACCGCCCCGCCACTGCGCACCGACACCGCGGTCGGCTACAGCTCGCTGTGCATCTCGAAGGAGGTCACGTACACCTTCGTCGCCGACGTCATCCGGGAGATCGCCGCACTGACCCCCGGCCCGTACTTCCACCTCGGCGGGGACGAAGCCCAGGCCACCACCGACGCGGACTACCGCACCTTCATGAACCGTGTGCTGCCGCTGGTGGCCGCCAACGGCAAGCAGGTCGTCGGCTGGCACGAGATCGGCAAGGCCACCCTGCCCGCCACGGCGACCCCGCAGTTCTGGGGCACGACGACGTCCAGCACGGAAGTCTCGAACGCCGTCGCCCGCGGCAGCAAGGTGATCCTGTCCCCGGCGAACAAGGCGTATCTGGACATGAAGTACAACTCCAGCACGCCGATCGGGCTCTCGTGGGCGGGCTACATCGAGGTACAGGACGCCTACAACTGGAACCCGGGCACCTACCTCTCCGGCGTTCCCGAATCGGCCGTCCGCGGCGTCGAATCCCCGCTGTGGACCGAAACCGTGGTGACCCCGGCGAACATCGACTACCTCGCCTTCCCGAGGCTCCCGGCGCACGCCGAACTCGGCTGGTCGCCGTGGTCGACGCACGACTGGAACGTCTTCCGGGTCCGCCTCGGCGCGCAGGCCCCGCGCTGGCAGGCGCAGGGCATCGGCTACTACGCGTCGAGCCAGGTCCCCTGGGAAACCGGTTCGACCAACCCTGGTACCTGCTCACTCCCCGCCTGGGACCGCGCTTCCGCCTACACCGGCAGCACGAGCGTCTCCCACAACGGGCACAAGTGGTACGCGAAGTGGTGGACACAGGGCGAAGAGCCCGGCACCACCGGCCAGTGGGGCGTTTGGCGCGACGACGGCACCTGCTGAGCCCGGTCGTTCGCCCGCTCGGCCCCTTCACCGGGCCGGGCGGGCTACGGTGGGGTCCATGGCCGCTGATCTCGAACTCGTTCGCACTCTTTCCTTGCGTGAAAACGGACTCGCGACCGTCGCCACGGTCCGCGCGGACGGCACCGTGCATTCCTCGGTGGTGAACGCCGGGGTGATCGAAGACCCGGTCACGAAGGCATTGGGGATCGGTTTTGTCGCGATGGGCGGGGTGAAGAAGCTCGACCTGTTCCGCCGGGCGGGCCACGCCACGATCACCTTCCGCCGCGACTGGGAGTGGGCGGCGGTCCAGGGAACCACCCACCTCATCGGCCCGGACGACCCGGACCCCGGCTTCGACCCGGCCGGGCTCCCCCGGCTGCTGCGCGACGTCTTCATCGCGGCGACCGGGACCCACGACGACTGGGACGAATACGATCGCGTGATGGCCGCCGAACGCCGTGTCGCCGTCTTCGTCACGGCGAACCGTGTCACCGGAAACCGCTGACACGCGAAAGGCCGCCCGACAACGCTTCGGGCGGCCTTTCGCCAGTCTTGCCTACTTCTTCTTGTTGCCAGAGTCCTCAGTGGACAGTGCGGCGACGAAGGCCTCCTGCGGCACCTCGACCCGGCCGACGGTCTTCATCCGCTTCTTGCCTTCCTTCTGCTTTTCCAGCAGCTTGCGCTTACGCGAGATGTCACCGCCGTAGCACTTCGCGAGCACGTCCTTGCGGATCGCGCGGATGGTCTCGCGGGCGATGATGCGGGCACCGATGGCGGCCTGGATGGGCACCTCGAAGTTCTGGCGCGGGATCAGCTCGCGAAGCCGGTTCACCATGCGGTTGCCGTAGTTGTAGGCGTCGTCCTTGTGCACGATGGCGGAGAACGCGTCGACACCCTCGCCCTGCAGCAGGATGTCCACCTTGACCAGGTCCGCCGCCTGCGAGCCTGCCTCCTCGTAGTCCAGCGACGCGTAGCCGCGCGTACGCGACTTCAGCGTGTCGAAGAAGTCGAAGATGATCTCACCCAGCGGCATGTTGTACCGCAGCTCGACCCGATCCTCGGACAGGTAGTCCATGCCGAGCAGCTGGCCGCGCTTGTTCTGGCACAGCTCCATGATCGTGCCGATGAACTCCGACGGCGCCAGGATGCTCACCTTGCTGACCGGCTCGAGCACCTTGTCGATCTTGTTCCCGGTCGGCCAGTCCGAGGGGTTGGTGACGTGGATTTCCTTGCCGTCGTCCTGCACGATGTCGTAGACCACGTTCGGCGCGGTGGAGATCAGGTCGAGGCCGAACTCGCGCTCCAGCCGGTCGCGGGTGATCTCCAGGTGCAGCAGACCGAGGAAACCGCAACGGAAGCCGAAGCCGAGTGCCACCGAGGTCTCGGGCTCGTAGTCCAGCGCGGCGTCGTTGAGCTGGAGCCTGTCCAGGGCCTCGCGCAGCTCGGGGTAGTCCGAACCGTCCACCGGGTAGAGACCGGAGTAGACCATCGGCTTCGGCTCGCGGTACCCAGCGAGCGCCTCCTTCGCACCGTTGCGCTCGGAGGTCACGGTGTCACCGACCTTGGACTGGCGGACGTCCTTCACCCCGGTGATCAAGTAACCGACCTCGCCGACCCCGAGCCCCTTGCTGGCCTTGGGCTCCGGCGAGATGATCCCGACTTCCAGCAGTTCGTGCGTGGCACCGGTGGACATCATCTTGATCCGCTCGCGCGGGGTGATCTTGCCGTCGACGACCCTGATGTAGGTCACGACGCCCCGGTAGGTGTCGTACACCGAGTCGAAGATCATCGCCCGTGCCGGAGCGTCCGCGTCACCCTGCGGAGCGGGCACCTGCTTCACGACCGCGTCGAGGAGTTCACCGACCCCGACGCCGGTCTTCGCGGACACACGCAGCACGTCCGAGGGCTCGCAGCCGATGATGTGCGCGATCTCGGCGGCGTACTTGTCCGGGTCGGCGGAGGGCAGGTCGATCTTGTTGAGCACCGGGATGATCTGGAGGTTGTTCTCCAGGGCGAGGTACAGGTTCGCGAGTGTCTGCGCCTCGATGCCTTGTGCGGCGTCGACCAGCAGAACGGCCCCTTCACACGCTTCGAGCGCGCGGGAGACCTCATAAGTGAAGTCGACGTGGCCGGGGGTGTCGATCATGTGCAGGACGTGGTCCTGACCGGCGACCTTCCAGGGCAGGCGCACGTTCTGCGCCTTGATGGTGATCCCGCGTTCCCGCTCGATGTCCATGCGGTCCAGGTACTGCGCACGCATGGCCCGTTCCTCGACCACACCGGTGAGCTGCAGCATCCGGTCGGCCAGGGTCGACTTGCCGTGGTCGATGTGCGCGATGATGCAGAAGTTCCGGATGAGCTCCGGGGGCGTGAAGGTCGTGTCGGCGAACGTCGTCAACGGGTTTCCTCGCGAAGGTCGGGGTGTGCCACCTCTATGCTCCCATGCCACTCCGGGTGCGAGTGGGGGTCATCCCCGATGCGGCCCGTGGCGGGCTGTGGTGCCCTCGAAGTATGAGTAATTCACTGACCCAAATGCTCGAAAAGACGTTCGGCCATCCCAGGGGACTGCTCGGCCGGTTCGGTGGCCTGGCGATGGCGCACGGCAACGCCGCCACCGAACTTCGCGTCGTCGAACTGGCGTCGATCGAGTCCGGGGAAACCGCCCTCGTCGTGGGCCCCGGCCCGGGTGTCGGCCTGCAGGCAGCCGCGGATCGCGCCGGTCGCACCGTCGGCGTCGATCCGTCCCCGGAGATGCTCGCCCGGTCCCGCCGCAGATGCGGCGACAAGGTGGAACTGCGGCATGGGACCGCCGATTCCACAGGCGAGCCGGACGGGAGCGTGGACGTGGTCCTGACCATCAACAACGTGCAGCTGTGGGAAGACCGGACGGCGGGCTTCGCCGAGCTGTACCGCGTACTTCGGCCGGGCGGGCGGCTACTGCTGTCGTCGCACGAGAAGTGGCTGCCGGTTTCCCGGCACGAGCTGGCCGACGAAGCGGCCGCCGCCGGCTTCACCGACCTGCAGACCTGGACCTGGGAACCGCCGGGGTTCAGCGCCTCGCTCGCCGCTCAGCTGCGCGCGAGCAAACCCGCGGCCTAACGCGGGTCGGTGCGCAACGGATGCTCACGCGGCACCTCGACCAGCACGATCCTGGTGCCGTCCGGGTCGGCGATCCACGCCTCGTCCAGGCCCCAGGGTTCCCGGCGCGCTTCCCGGACCGGGTCCACCCCCTTGGTGGCGAGCTCCTCGATCGACGCGGGCAGGTCCCGGACCTGCAGCCACAGGACGACGTCGGGGGTCGGACCGGTCTTGCCGGTCCCGACGATCTCGATCGACCCGTTCCCGGCGAAGAACACCGTCCCGCCGGGGAACTCCTTGTCGATCGCCAGGCCCAAGGTGTCCCGATAGAACGCCGTCGACACCTCGAGGTCCTTCGGGTGGATCAGCACCCTGCTGCTCAGCACGTCCATGACTCAATCCCTACCGGATGTGCTCAGGCCATCGCAATCGCGGTGATGCCCGCCAGCACCACCACCGACCCGATCAGCCTGCGGACGGCGTTGGCCTCCTTCAGCACCAGCCAGGCGGCAAAGCCGCCCAGGACGATGCTCAGCTCCCGCGCGGGTGCGACGAGGCTCACCGGCGCGATCTGGAGGGCGTAGAGGACCAGCAGGTAGGCGACCGGCGAGAGCACGCCGACTATGAGCACTTCGCGCTTGTGCTCGCGCCAGAGCCACGAGACGTCTTCGCGATCCTTCAGCGCGTATGGCGCCATGAGCAGGATCTGCAGGATCGCGCTCGTTCCCAGATAAACAATCGGCGGGACGCCGAGACCGGTGACCGAATGCGCGTCCCACAGCGTGTAGGCGGCGATCGTGAGCCCGGTCAGCAGCCCGTACGCCACGCCCTTGCGGCGAGCGGAGCGGTCGGCGGCGGCGGCGTTCGCCGGTGCCCGCCCGGTACCGATGACCAGTACCCCTGCGATCACAAGGAACGCCCCCACCAGGCCGAGCGGCCCGGGGCGCTCACCGAGCAGCACCACGGCCGCGAGCACCGAGATCAGCGGTCCGGTACCGCGGGCCAGGGGATACACGACGGACAGATCGCCGACGGCGTAACCCCGCTGGAGGACGACTCCGTAGGCGATGTGCAACACCGCGGTGACCACGACGGCGAGCAGCCACGTCCACTGTGGACGTTGCGGCTCCACCGCCAGCGAAACCGCCATGACGGGGACGAGCAGGATCGCGGAGAGGCAGGAGTAGGCCCAGACGAACCGGGCTCCGCCCCGGCGGAGCCGCTTGGCGGCCAAGTTCCAGCCCGCGTGGATGATCGCGGCGGCGAGGACGAAAAACAAAGCGGTGGCGTTCACTGCGGACCTTTCACGTTTTCCGCGCATACGGAAAACCCGGTCCTCCAGGCTTTTGTCCCGTCAGATGAACGGCGGCGCTTCCGGCCCCGCCGATGGTGCCGCTCGGACCGGCCCCGCCTGTCCCTGATTGTGTGTTTCCTGAGCGGGCAGGCGGCGGAACCCTAGGCACTACGATCTTCACCGTACCGCAGCAACCCACCCGGAGGGGGCCGCGTTCCGCCCCGGGACGGCTGTTAAGCTGGCCCCTCGTCGCCGTGTGGCATTCCGTCATGGAGGAAACCCGCGCCGCTCCCGAGCGCGCTGGGCCGGTCACAGCGCGGTGGCGAACCACCGAGAGATCCAAGAGGAGCGCCCCCGTGGCCAACATCAAGTCGCAGATCAAGCGCATCACCACCAACGAGAAGGCGCGTCAGCGCAACCAGGCGATCCGGTCCTCGGTGAAGACCGCGATCCGCAAGTTCCGTGAGGCCGCCGACTCCGGCGACAAGGCCAAGGCCCTGGAGCTTCAGAAGGACGCGGCCAAGAAGCTGGACAAGGCCGTGACCAAGGGCGTCCTGCACGCCAACCAGGCCGCCAACAAGAAGTCCGCGATCGCGAAGCGCGCGAACTCTCTCTGATCGGCTTTAGAAAGGGCCCCGGCGACGCGAGTCGCCGGGGCCCTTTCGTATGTTCAGCGACCGACGCCTTGGGCCTCGACGACTTCGAGGACTGCCCGCTCCAGCGCGTATTCCGGATCGGCGGCGACACCTTTGACTTCGGCGTTGAGCCGGGCGACGACCCGCATCGCGGTGGCGAGACCGTCCTGGCCCCACCCTCGGGCCTGCCCCTGTGCCTTACGGACCTTCCACGGCGGCATCCCCAGCTCACCCGCCATCTGGTTCGGGTTCCCGCGACCAGCGCCGGACACCCGCGCGATGGTGCGGACGGCGTCGGCGAGGGCATCCGCGACCAGCACATGCGGCACTCCCAGCTGCATCGCCCAGCGCAGTGACACCAGCGCCGCCGTCCTGTCTCCCGCGACGGCCTTCTCGGCGACGGCGAACCCGTTCACGTCCGCACGACCCCGGTGATAGCGGCGCACGGCCTGTTCGTCGACCGTTCCCCCGGCGTCCGCGACGAGCTGGGTCGCGGCCGACGACAACTCGCGAAGATCCGAACCGACGGCATCGATCAACGCGAGCACGGCCGCGCCGTCGATCTTCCCGCCGACCCGGCGAACCTCGTTGCGGACAAAGGATTCCCGCTCAGCGGCCTTCGTCAGTTTCGGGCACTCGACGACCTCCGCCCCGGCCTTCTTCAGTGCCGCGGGCAGCGCCTTCGCGGCCTTGCTCCGGCCGCCTCCGCTGTGCACGACGACGAGCACGATGCCGTCGGCGGGGGCTTTGACGTAGGCCATCACCCCGTCGGCGAGCTCCTGCGAGATGTCCTGCGCGGATTCGAGGACGATGACCCGGTCCTCGGCGAACAGCGAAGGACTGACCATCTCCGCGAGTGCGGGGACTGTGAGGTCCGACACCCGGATCCGCGAGAGATCCGCCGTCGGATCGGCCGCTTTGGCCGCGTCGGAAGCGCTGCGGATCGCGCGTTCGATCAGCAGCTCTTCCTCACCGAGGACCAGTACCAGCGGCGATGGGGCGGAAGCTTGCGTCGTCACGGTCACGATCCTGCCACTCCTCCTCTCGTGTGCTTTCTCCGGTGATGTGTTCCGGACACGGTGGCCCCACCCGAGGCCCATGTCGTACGGTGTTGGCGAGGCGACGCGATTACACGCGTGCCGACAATTGAATACCGCTCATCCAGAGGGGCAGAGGGAACGGCCCGATGAAGCCCCGGCAACCGGCGTCAGCCTGTCATCCCGCGATCGCGGGGTAGCTGACGAACACGGTGCCAATTCCGGCCCGCCCAGGCGGGGCAGATGAGGAAGGACCTCGCGATGACCGCAACCCTCGGCACGACCTCCACCACCAAGACCCCGGATCTCGGACCGGCCGTCGAACTGGTGTCGAAGGAAGAGGGACACCGGCAGCCACTCGCCCCCGAATTCGTCTCCGCGGAGGACTTCTCGCCGCTCGAGGTCGCCTACGACTTCGGCCGCGTGCGCCGCGAAGACATCGAAGCCGGGCCGAAGAACATCTGGCGCTACAAGAAGCTCCTCCCGGTGCCCTCGAACGTCGAGGAGATCCCCAACACCGAACCCGGCGCCACCCGGCTCATCCAGGCCGACAGGCTCGCGAAAGCGTTGGGTGTCAAGAAGGTTTGGGTCAAGGACGACACCGGTAACCCGACCCACTCGTTCAAGGACCGCGTGGTCGCCGTCGCACTGGCGGCCGCCCGCGAATTCGGGTTCGAGGTGCTCGCCTGTCCGTCGACCGGCAACCTGGCCAACGCGGTCGCCGCCGCGGCGGCCCGCGCCGGCTGGCGGTCGGTCGTGCTGATCCCGAAGACCCTCGAGCGCGCCAAGATCCTCACCACCGCCGTGTACGACGGCGACCTGATCGCGGTCGACGGCAACTACGACGACGTGAACCGGCTCGCCACCCAGCTCGCCGCCGAGCAGGAGAGCTGGGCGTTCGTCAACGTGAACGTCCGGCCCTACTACTCCGAAGGCTCCAAGACACTGGCCTTCGAGGTCGCCGAACAGCTCGGCTGGCGGCTTCCCCCGCAGATCGTGGTGCCGATCGCCTCCGGTTCCCAGCTCACCAAGGTGGACAAAGGATTCCGCGAGTTCGGCCAGCTCGGCCTCGTCGACGAAACGCCCTACAAGGTGTTCGGCGCGCAGGCCACCGGCTGCTCCCCCGTCTCGGCCGCCTTCCGCGCGGGCCACGACGTCATCCAGCCGGTCAAGCCCGACACGATCGCCCGGTCGCTGGCGATCGGCAACCCGGCCGACGGCCCCTACGTCCTCGACGTGGTCAACCGCACCGGCGGCGCGATCGAAGACGTCACCGACGAAGAGGTCGTCGAGGGCATCCGGCTGCTCGCCCGTACCGAAGGCGTCTTCACCGAGACCGCCGGCGGGGTCACCGTGGCGACCGCCAAGAAGCTCATCGAAACCGGCAAGCTCAACCCGGACGAGGAGATCGTCTTGCTGATCACCGGTGACGGCCTCAAGACCCTCGACGCCGTCGAGGACAAGGTCGGCCCGAAGGCCACCGTCAGCGCCTCGGCCGACGCGGTCCGCGAAGCCCTCGGCATCTGAGTTCCCGCCGGCCCGCCTCAAGAACGAGGCGGGCCGCGGGGCTCACCGCGGCGCACCAGGGCGAGCCCTCGCGTGTCGGTGACGACAGCGGTGTCGCCGTCCGTGTCCGTCCTGGCGATCGACGCGCCGACGGCCGTCAGATTGTCCAAAGTGGACTTGTTCGGATGCCCGTACGTGTTCCCGGCGCCGACGCTCACCAGCGCCGCCCGTGGTGCGACGGCGTTGAGGAAATCCGGTGCCGTGTACCGGCTTCCGTGGTGCGGGACCTTCAGGATCTCGGCGTGCAGGTCCGCGCCTTCGGCCATCAGGTCGGCCTGCGCGGCGAGTTCGACGTCGCCGGTGAGCAGGATCCGGCCGGCCGGAGTCGCGGCTCGCAGGACGACCGAACCGTTGTTGATCACCGTGCCATCTTGTTCGACCGCCGATCTTCGCGTGACGTAGCGCGGCCCGAGGACGTCCAGGGAGAGCCCCGGCCAGTCCAGTCGTTGCCCGATTCCCAGTTCCAGCAAGGGGATCCCGCGACGTGCGGTCTCGTTGGCGACCTGCTGCCACGCCCACGCGGGAGCCCGGCCCGGCCCGACGGCGACCGCCCCGACCGAGCGGCCTTCGAAAACGGACTCGAGACCGCCGATGTGATCGGCGTGCAGATGACTCAGCACGATCAGCGGAACCCGGTCCACACCGAGCCGGCTCAGGCACTCATCCACCGGCCCCGGCTCCGGCCCGGTGTCGACCACTACCGCCCTCCCGTGCTCCGCCGTGGCGAGAACGACGGCATCTCCCTGCCCGACGTCGCAGGCGACGGCATTCCATGACGCCGGTGGCCAGGCCGGGGCCAGTACTCGCACCGGGGCGAAGACGAGCAGACCACCGGCCAAGGCGATGGCCAGCAGGATCCTCGCGTGGCGCAGCCGGACGGCGATCAGCAGCACGACCAGCAACCCGGCCGCCAGCACCCCGCCCCACCAGCCGCCCGGCCAGTCCACGGCGGCACCCGGCGCCCTGGCCCCGTGACGGGCCACGGTGATCAGCCAGCTCGCTTCGGGCTCGGTCAAGCGGACCAGCAGTTCGCCCGCCGACGGCCACCACGGTCCGACGACGGTGGCGAGCACGCCGAACACGGTGGCCGGGGCGACCACCGGCGCGGCGAGCACGTTGGTCACCACCGAGACGAGACTGACCGTCCCCGCCATCCCCGCGATGACCGGCACCGTCATCACGAACGCGGCCAGCGGGACGGCCAGTCCCTCGGCGTAGCCGGACGGCACACCGCGCTCGACCAGCCACTCGGCCCAGCGCGGTGCCAGCAGTACCAGCCCGGCCGTGGCCAGCACTGAAAGGGCGAAACCGAAGTCGACGGCCATCGCGGGATCGGCGACGACGAGCCCGGCCACCGCGAAGCCCAGCGCGGGCAGCGCCGAACCCCGGCGCCCCAGTGCGAGCGCCAGCAGTCCGACCGCCCCCATCACTCCGGCGCGGAGCACGCTGGGCGCGGGCCCGGCGAGGACCACGAACCCGGCGAGCCCCGCCGCGGCCGCGGCGGCGGAGGTCCGCGGACCGATCCGAAGCGCCCTCAGCAGGAGAAGGATCGAGCCGCAGACGATCGCCACGTTCCCACCGCTCACGGCCATCAGGTGGGACATGCCGGAGTCCGTGAACTCCCGCTCGACCCTCGGGGACAGTGTGCTCGTGTCCCCCACGACCAGTCCGGGCACGAGACCGGCCTGCTCCGCCGGGAGGACGGCGCACAGCTCCCGGAGCCCGGCGCGCAGCGATTCCGCGGATCGCTGCCACCAGGGCGCCGGACCGAGGTCTGACGGCGGGCCTCGCACCGAGAGGACCGCGACCGTCAGTTCGGCTCCCTTGGCCGGGGCCAGCCTGCCGGAGGCGGTGACCTGCTGCCCGGGCAGCAGGGCCGTCCACCCCTCGGCGGGAGCGAGCAGGAGGATCCGGCCTGCCGAATCCACCGCCCGCTCGTCGGCGACCACGGCATCCACCGTCGCGGCGACGACCACCAGACGGGTGCCTGCCTGGCGATCGGCGTATCCGGCACCGCGGACCGGACGTGGCCGCTCGATGACCGCCACCCTCATCGTGGTGTCACTCCCCCGTGCGGCGGCGGCACGGAGGTCATCGTGTTCGGCCGCCCGGATTCGCAGCGCGACCGGGCCTGCCGTGAGCACGCCGAGGACAGCCAGCGCACCCAGGCCCGCCACCCACCGGGACGCCTTCCGGCGGGCACGGACTCCGAGAGCGATCGCGAGCACCACGGCGGCCGCACCGCAGAGCATCGTGATCCACCAACCGCCCAGCAGCCCGGAAAGGGTGCCGAGCCAGGCCATCGCCGCGGCCGGTATCAGCCGCAGGTCTTGTCCTCGCCACGACGCGGTGTCCACTTCGGACGGATCGGCGGACGGGTTCATCCGACGGACACCAATTCCCGGACTTTCTTGAACTTACTTTCGCCGATCCCTTCTACGTCACGGAGTTGCTCGACCGTGGTGAACCCGCCGTGCCCGGACCGCCAGTCGACGATGCGTTTCGCCATCACCTCGCCAACCCCGGGCAACGTGTCGAGTTGCTCGGCCGTGGCCGAGTTCAGATCGAGCTTTCCGGGTGGTGTCCCCGGTCCGGCCGCGGCCGGACCGGGGACACCTACGGCCACCTGCTCGCCGTCAGTGAGCCGCCGGGCCAAATTCAACCCGGTCAGATCTGTTCCGGGCTGTGCCCCACCGGCCGCCGTGAGGGCATCGGCGACCCGTGCGCCCGGAGGGATCGTGACCAGGCCGGGGTGGTGGACCCGGCCGACGACGCTGATCACCAGAGGCGCCTTGGCCGCCGCGGCGGGGGCGTCTCCGACGGCCTTGGCCGACGGCAGGGGCGGCGGGGTCTCCGCCCCTGGCCGGTGTCCGAACAAAGCGATCGCGCCGGTCACGATCACGGCCACCGCGACCAGCACGGCCGCCACGGCGAACCACCGCCGTTTCACCGGAATCCCGTCCGCCGTGAACCGGGCAGGCACCCAGCGGCGCACGAGCCTGCCCGCGGGCGGGCCCTGGGTGGGTGGCGACAGCTGCGCGGTCAGCCACGCCAGCCTGGCGTTGGCGGAAGAGCCCGGTGAGCGGGCGGTTTGGTCGAACACATGAGCGACGTTACGGAGCGGGGGTGGCGGGCGGCAGTGGCGAATCGGGGGGCTGTGGATAAGTGGGGTGTTGTGGACAACCCGGTCCCGGCCAGAGCCAGTTTCACCGGTTTCCGTCGGAGGCGTATGGGATGCTCGCGGGTTCTCCTAGTGCGCCCGCTGGATCACGACACCGAGGACACCGGGCCCGGTGTGGGCCCCGATGACGGCGCCGACCTCCGACACCACGCAGCCTTCCGGGCAGCTGATGGCCTCTTCGAGGCGGTTGGCGAGCTCGACGGCACGCTCCGGTGAAGCCAGGTGGTGGACGGCGACGTCGGCGCGTCCGCCGTCGGCCGCCTTCACCGCGAGTTCGACCAGCCGCGCCACCGCGCGATTCATCGTCCGGACCTTCTCCAGCGGCTGGATCTTGCCTTCGGACATATGGAGCACGGGTTTCACCGCGAGTGCCGTGCCGAGCAGGGCGGCGGCCGGGCCGATCCGCCCGCCGCGGCGCAGGTATTCGAGGGTCTCGACGGCGAACAAGGTCTCCGAACGGTTCACCGCGTCGACGGCGGCCTCTTCCACTCCAGCCGGGTCGGCGCCGTCCGCGGCGGCGCCGGCCGCACGAAGCGCGGCGAAACCGAGCCCCATCGCGGTGCTCCGCGAATCGACGACGCGCACCTTGTCCTGGCCGACCTCCTGAGCGGCGAGCACCGCCGCCTCCCAGGTCCCGGACAGCTCCCGGGACAGGTGTACCGACACGACGGCGTCCGCACCCTTGGCCAGTGCCGCGCGGAACACCTTGACGAATTCGGCGGGGGTCGGCCGGGACGTCGTCACGAGGCTGCGCTTCCCGAGTGCTTCGGCCAGGGCTGCGGGCCCCATCTCGACGCCGTCGAGGAAGACGACGCCGTCCACGAGGACGTGCAGCGGGACCACCCGGATCCCGTTCCGTTCGGCGAAGCCTTCCGGCAGGTGGGCGGTGGAATCCGTGACTACGGCGACCGACACGGCAGCCAGCCTACGTTGCCGCGGGACGCAGCACCGGAGCCATCAGGCGGGCCATTTCCGCGCCGACGGCGGCATGCCCTTCCCAGCCCCAGTGCATACCGTCGGGATTCCCCCGGCCACTCAGCACGTGCTCGCCGACGACGGCTTCGAGATCGAGAAGAGGGATGTCCGCACGGCGTCCCCAAGCGGCGATGGCCGCGGCGGCACCGGGGCGGGCGGTGTGGACGCGGCCGTACGAGTCGGACCGATGCACGGACGGCAGCATGCCGAAGATCGGCAGTTCCGGTCGCAGCACCCGCAGGGCTCCGACGGCTTCGTCGAGGTAGCGGACGGTCAGCTTCGCCGGAAGGACCGCCGGACGTCCCCGGAAGGCGACCGCGAGCCGGGGCTGGGCGGCCAGATACGTCTTGCGCACCACCCGCCGCAGCGGGTCGGGACGCAGGTAGCGGAGTCCGGTGCGCAGGTAGGTGGGCAACGGCGAGGGCAGCGTGTCCATGCTCCCGACGGCCAGCACCACGGCGTCGACATGGTGGAGATCGGCCCAGACACGCGGATCCCCGGTCAGGGACCACCAGGCGTCGCGGGCGGTCCAGCCGAATCCGGCGACGATATCCGCGCCACCACCGAGTACTTCGGCCGCGATATTGGGCCACAGGCGGGCGTCATCGGCGGCGAGCGGACCGTCCGGGCCGTGGAAACTGAGGGAATCGGCGAACACCAGCAGGCGCGGGGCCATGGATCAGCCGGTGATTCCCGCGTTGTAGGCGGCCAGCCGCCAGTTCCCGTCACGCCGGGTCAGCTCGACCCAGTGACAGTTCGCGATCCCGCCCAGCACCGGCCACGACGACACCGGCAGGCCGAGCAGCTTCGCGGTCAGCGCGATGATCAGGCCGCCGTGCGTGGCCAGCAGGACGGTGTCGCCGGCAGCGGAATTGGGCTGGTCGAGGTCCGCGACGACCTCGAGCGCGCGTCCGGCGACGTCCACCCGCGACTCGCCGCCGGGCGGAGCCCACGTCGCGTCGACCCGCCAGCGAGCGCGTTCGCCGGGGTAGGCCTCGTCGACCTGCTGGCCGGTGAAGCCCTGCCATTCACCGAGATGGGTTTCCCGGAGACGCTTGTCGATGCGCAGTGGGACGCCGATGGCTTCGGCGAGGACGGTGGCCGTGTCGGTCGCGCGACGCAGATCCGAGGCGATCACCAGGTCCGGGGAGAACCTGGCGAGCGCGGGCACGGCGAACCGGGCCTGGTTCCAGCCGACCGGCGTCAACGCGGAGTCCAGATGCCCTTGCATCCGGCCCGCCGCGTTGTAGTCGGTCTCACCGTGGCGCCAGAGCACCAGCCGCCGCGGGCTCACGACGCGCCTTGCGCGTCCGCGGGGTCCTCCTCGGCGGATGTCTCCAAACCAGCGACCTCGATTCGCGGGCAGTCCTTCCAGAGCCGCTCGAGACCGTAGAAGGAGCGCTCCTCCTGGTGCTGGACATGGATGACGACGTCGACGTAGTCCAGCAGGACCCAGCGGCCTTCGCGGGCGCCTTCACGGCGGACCGGCTTGTGCCCGCCGAGCCGCAGCTGCTCCTCGACGTTGTCGACGATCGCGCCGACAAGGCGTTCGTTGGGCGCGGACGCGATCACGAAGGCGTCGGTGATCACCAGCTGGTCGGACACGTCCAGCACGACCACGTCGCTCGCCTTCTTGTCCGCCGCCGCATGGGCGGCCGCTACGGCCAGCTCTCGTGCCTCGGACGTGGCTGTCACAGTTCTCCTTAACGAAGGTCTTTTCTCGCAAGTGCGCCCGACGAGGGTACCTGGTCAACCACGACGGCCTTTGCGATAGAGGTCCTTTTTGGCGATGTAGCGCACCACACCGTCGGGTACGAGGTACCAGACGGGTTCCCCGCTTTCGACCCGCTCACGGCAGGCGGTGGACGAGATCGCCATCGCGGTCACCTCGACCAGGCTCACCTTCCCGCTCGGCAGGTGCTGGGAATTGAGGCGGTAACCAGGCCTGGTGACGCCGATGAAATGCGCCAGGTCGAACAGTTCGTCGGCGTTGCGCCAGGTGAGGATCTGCTCGAGCGCGTCGGCACCGGTGATGAAGAACAGCTGGTCGTCCGGATACTCCGCGCGAAGATCGCGCAGGGTGTCGACGGTGTAGGTCTGGCCGACGCGGTCGATGTCGACACGGCTGACGGAGAAGACCGGATTGGACGCGGTCGCGATCACCGTCATGATGTAGCGGTCCTCGGCGCGGGTGACCACCCGGTCGGACTTCTGCCACGGCTGGCCGGTGGGTACGAAGATGACCTCGTCGAGCGCGAACCGGGCCTGAACCTCGCTGGCCGCGACGAGGTGCCCGTGGTGCACGGGGTCGAAGGTGCCGCCCATGACCCCGATCCTGCGTGGTGACATGGGTCGTGAGCCTATACATCGGCGGAGCGGTCCCGCTCAGGTCGCCGTACCCACCGAACAGTGGTGATCTGAGTCACATTACAGTCGGTTCTGTGGATGAACGGTCCGTTCATGACATGCCGATCGCGACTTCGTCGGTGGCATGGGGTAGAGGTGGGGACGTGGACACTTCGACTCTCCGGGATCGCGCCGAGACCCTCCTCCGCGCGCTGGCGGGCGACGGCGCCCGGCTGCGCGACGACCAGTGGACGGCCATCGAGGCGCTGGTCGCGCACCGCCGTCGCGCGCTCGTCGTGCAGCGCACCGGCTGGGGGAAGTCCGCGGTCTACTTCCTGGCCACCGCCTTGCTGCGAGAACGCGGCGAGGGGCCGACGGTGATCATCTCGCCGCTGCTCGCGCTGATGCGCAACCAGATCTCCGCGGCGGCGAGGGCGGGTATCCACGCGGCCACGATGAACTCCGCGAACCCGCAGGAATGGGATCAGGTCCAGGCCGCGATCGCGGCAGGCGAGGTCGACGTCCTGCTGGTGAGCCCGGAGCGGCTCAACAACCCGGACTTCCGCGACACCGTCCTCCCGAAGCTGACCGCGAGCGCCGGCCTGCTCGTGGTCGACGAGGCGCACTGCATCTCGGACTGGGGTCACGACTTCCGGCCGGACTACCGGCGGCTGCGAACCTTGCTGAAGGACCTGCCGGAGGGCGTCCCGGTGCTCGCCACCACCGCGACCGCGAACGACCGGGTGGCCACCGACGTCGCCGAGCAGCTCGGCATCGGCAACGGCGGCGACACCCTCGTCCTGCGTGGCACCCTCGACCGCGAAAGCCTCCACCTGTCGGTCGCCAAACTGCCGACGTCGCAGGCCCGGCTCGCGTGGCTGGCCGAGCACCTGGAGGAACTGCCGGGGTCCGGGATCATTTACACGCTCACCGTCGCGGCCGCCCACGACGTCGCCGGGCTGCTGACCGAGCGCGGCTATCCGGTCGCCGCCTACACCGGGAAGACCGATCCGGCGGACAGGCAGGCCGCCGAGGACGATCTGCTGAACAACAACGTCAAAGCCCTGGTCGCCACTTCGGCGCTGGGTATGGGTTTCGACAAGCCGGACCTGGGATTCGTCGTCCATCTCGGTGCTCCGTCGTCGCCGATCGCGTACTACCAGCAGGTAGGCCGCGCCGGCCGTGGCGTCGATCGTGCCGAGGTGATCCTGTTGCCCGGCCACGAGGACAAGGACATCTGGGCTTACTTCGGCTCACTCGCCTTCCCGGATGAGCTCCGGGTGACCCAGGTGCTCAACGCGCTCGCCTACGCGGACCGTCCACTGTCGACACCCGCGCTCGAACCCTTCGTCGAGCTGTCCCGGTCCCGGCTGGAGATGGTCCTCAAGGTGCTGGACGTCGACGGCGCGGTCCGCCGGGTGAAGGGCGGCTGGGAAGGCACCGGCGTGGAATGGCGCTACGACAAGGAACGCTACGCGCGGGTCAGCGCGGCGCGGACCAATGAACAGAACGCGATGCTCGCCTACCTCGAAACCACCGGCTGCCGGATGGAGTTCCTGCGGCTACAACTGGACGACCCCGAGGCGGTGCCCTGCGGCCGCTGCGACAACTGCACCGGGAAGTATTGGGACACCACGATTTCCGACGACGTCGTCGACGCCACCCGGCAACGCCTTCGACGGCCGGGGGTGGAGGTCGCACCGCGGAAGATGTGGCCGACCGGCATGTCCGGGCTGGACGTCCCGCTCTCCGGGCGGCTGCCGGCCGGAGAGCAGGCCGAGACCGGTCAGGTCGTCGGCCGGGTGACCGACGTCGGCTGGGGCACCCGGCTGCGTGAACTCGTCGGGCCTGCCGCGGCGGACGCCGAGCTTCCCGAGCCGGTCTTCCAGGCCTGTATCGAAGTACTCAAGGGCTGGCAATGGACGGAGCGGCCGGTCGCGGTCGTGGAGGTGCCGTCCGCTACCCGGCCTCAGCTCGTCCACAGCCTGGCGACGAAGCTGGCGTCGATCGGACGGCTGGAGTACTTGGGCACTATCGCCTCGGCGGGTCCGCCCCCGCGTCAGGCGAACAGTGCGCAACGGCTGGCCGATCTGTGGCAGCGACTCAGCCTTCCGGAGGACCTTGCCGCCCGGATCGCCGCCGCGGAGGGACCGATCCTGCTGGTCGACGACCTGATCGACACCGGGTGGACCATGACACTGTCCGCGCGTCTGCTGCGTCAGGCCGGCGCGCGAGGCGTTCTGCCCTTCGCACTCGCCAGTACCTCGTGAACTTGGAGCCCTAAGGAAGATCCGCGGCCGGTACCGGGCAACCCTGACGAAGGTCGTCGGACGCACCCCGGTCACTTCGAACCGATCCCGGCCTTCGACAGGTTCTTTCCCGCACGCGAACTTTCTGGCAAGGTTCCGTCCACGTGCGAGTACGGAGGTGCCGATGGCGGACTCAACGACGGAGCGGCTAGGACATCGGCTCCCGGTGAAGAAGTTGTTCGCCGCCAGTGTCGGGAACGCGCTGGAGTGGTTCGACTGGACCATCTACGCGACCTTCAGCATCTACTTCGCCAGCGAGTTCTTCCCCAAGGGCAACGAAGCGCTGGCGTTGATCAACACCTTCGCCACGTATGCGCTGGCCTTCTTCTTCCGGCCGCTCGGCGGGATGTTGCTCGGCCGCTTCGCCGACGTCAAGGGCCGGAAACCCGCGATGATCCTGACCATCGTGCTGATGGCGGGTGGTTCGGTGGCCATCGGCATCCTGCCGACCTTCGAACAGGTCGGCTGGCTGGCCCCGACCCTGTTGCTGCTGGCGAGGGTGGCTCAGGGACTGTCGCTCGGCGGCGAGATCTCCAACGCTTCCGCGTACTTGGGTGAGATCGCACCACCCGCCCGCCGCGGGCGGTACTCCGCCTTCTTCTACATCTCCACCGGTTCCGCCGTCCTGATCGCCTCGGTCCTCGGTTTCGTGCTCGCGCGGACGATGTCGAAAGCGGATTTGACGGCGTACGGCTGGAGGATCCCGTTCCTGCTCGGGGGTGCGCTCGGCATCATCGGCCTGTGGCTGCGGCGCAGTCTCGCCGAAACCGAGATCTTCGAGGAGAAGAAGTCGACCGCGCGCCGGGTCGAGCGACCGCTGCGCACCACTCTGCGCGAGCACCCGCGCGCCGTCGTGCAGCTCGTAGGCTTCTCGATGCTGTCGACCCTTTGCTACTACACGTTCTTCAGCGCGCTGACGTCCTTCGCGGTCAAAACCCGCAAGGCCGACGACGTCGACGTGTTCCTGGCGTTGTCCATCGCGACGGCGCTGTTCATCGCATTGCAGTACCCGATGGGCGCGCTGTCCGATCGCTTCGGCCGCAAACCACAGCTGCTCGTCTGGTCGGCGGCGACCGCGATCCTCATCGTCCCGCTGTCCACTTTGGTCCGTCCGGGACTGCCGGGGCTGCTCGTCGTGTTCTGCGTCGGACTCTGTCTGTACACGGCGCTGACGTCGATCGCGCCCGCGATCATGAGCGAACTGTTCCCCACGGAACTACGCGGCGTGGGCATCGGCGCCTGGTACAACCTGACCGTCGCGTTGTTCGGCGGCACCGCTCCCCTGGTGCTCACCGCGCTGTCCGACGCCGGCCTGTCGACGTTGTTCTTCTGGTACGTGGCCGCCGGCGCGGTGATCGCGTTCTTCGTCATCCGGACCCTGCCGGAGACCAAGGGCAGCGACCTGCGCTGAAAACTCCGTCGCTGACGGCGTACCGAGGTGGCTACCCTCGCGCTCCTACGACGAGCGCGAAGGAGGGACACCGTGATGTTCAGCGATGTAAGCGAGGAATTGTCGCGACGCGTGGTGAAGGCCCTTCGCCACGTCGCCGACATCGAGCCGCCGGACGTACTGGTGCGGGTCTCCGCGCGAAGCGGGGTCGACTACCAGTGCGACCTCGCGATGAGCCTGGGCAAACGGCTCGGCAAGGCACCGAGGGAGCTCGCCGCCGAGATCGTGGCAAGGCTGGACGTCGCCGATCTCGCCGAGCCGCCGGAGATCGCCGGGCCGGGCTTCCTCAACTTCACGCTCCGCTCGTCTTGGCTCGAAGAGCGGACCAGCGCGCTCGACGGTGACGCCCGGCTGGGCGCGGCCATCACGCCGCACCCGCGACGGATCGCGATCGACTACAGCAGCCCGAATGTCGCGAAGGAAATGCACGTCGGGCACCTCCGGCCCACGATCATCGGCGACGCGATCGCCCGGCTGCTGCGGTTCGCCGGGCACGACGTCATCCCGCACAACCATCTCGGTGACTGGGGAACCCCGTTCGGCATGCTCATCGAGCATCTGCTCGATGAACGCCCGTCAGGTCCGTACGCGATCGGCGACCTCAACGGCTTCTACCAGGCGGCCAGGTCGCAATCCGAAACCGACGAGGATTTCGCCACGCGGGCGAGGGAACGCGTAGTGCGCCTTCAGAGCGGCGACGAAGAAACCTTGTCGTTGTGGCGGCATCTGGTCGACGAGTCGACAAGGCACTTCAGCCAGGTCTACGAAGTCCTCGGAATCAGCCTGTCGAGCGAGGACGTCTACGGCGAGAGCTTCTACAACCCGTTCCTCGCCGCTGTCGTGGACGATCTGACCGCCGCCGGGCTGACCGAGATCAGCGATGGCGCCGTTTGCGTTTTCCCCGACGGCTTCACCAACCGGGAAGGCGACCCGCTGCCGCTCATCGTCCGTAAACGGGACGGCGGTTACGGTTACGCGGCCACCGACCTCGCGACCGTGCGGTACTGGACGGCTCAACGCGGCATCACGGATCTCGTCTACGTCGTCGGAGCGCCGCAAGCGCGGCATTTCGCCATGGTGTTCGCCGTCTGCCGGGCCGCCGGCTGGCTCGGCGCCGAGCACCGTGCCGAACACATCGGGTTCGGCACGGTGCTCGGCGAAGACGGCCGCGCCATGCGGACGCGCGCGGGCGAGTCGGTCCGGCTGTCGAACCTGTTGGACGAGGCGGTGTCCCATGCCGCCGGGGTGATCGAGGGCCGCGGCGACCTCTCCCCCGCGGTTGGGGAAGAGGTCGCCAGAGCGATCGGGATCGGCGCGATCAAGTACGCCGACCTTTCCGGCGATCGCGAGCGGGACTACGTCTTCTCGTGGGAGCGGATGCTCTCCAAGAACGGGAACACATCTGTCTATCTTCAATACGCCAACGCGCGGATCCTTTCCGTGCTGACGAAGGCGGATCAGGAGCTCACCGGCGCGCGAGTCCGGCTCGGCCATCCCGCCGAACGGGCGCTGGCGCTCGCCTTGATCCGGTTTCCCGAAGCGGTCGGCGCGGCGACCGCCGGCTACGTCCCCCACAAGCTGTGCACGTATCTCTACGAAACCGCGGTCGTGTTCTCGCGGTTCTACGAACAGTGCCCGGTGCTGGACGCGGAAGGTCCCGGCGTCCGTGACTCACGGCTTCTGCTGGCCGGGCTCAGTTCGAAGATCCTGACGCTGGGTTTGTCCCTGCTCGGCATCTCCACTCCGGACAGGTTATGAGTCGCCGTGGTCGCTGAAGACCTTGCGCTTCAACGGCGGAACCGCCTGGAAGACCCGGAACATCCCCCGCGCCATCGTACGGCCCGCCCGGTTCTCCGACACGAACTGGCGCGCGCTGCGCTCCGAGTCGCGCACCGCCGCGAAGCCGTAGTCCCGCATCCGCTGCTCGTAGTCGGCGAGGGCGGTGCGCACCGCGCCGGTCTTCTGTGCCGCGACGAGGTTGCGGCACAACAGCCGCGCGTCGCGGAGCGCCGTGTTCGCGCCGATACCGCGGAACGGGGTCATACTGTGGATCGCGTCGCCGAGCAGGGTGATGTTGCTCGTCGGCCAAGGCTCGACGGGCTTCGACGTGAAGATCGGCAACCGGGACACCGACCCCGCGGGGGATCCGGCGACCAGTTCCTTGAACGCGGGATCCCAGTCGTCGATCAATTCCAGCACGAGGGTCCGGAGCGCTTCACCGTCCAATGAGGACACGTTGTCGGGGTAGCGCCGGTTGTTGGCAGCGAAGGCCCACATGACGTAGCTCGACATGTTGTCGAACAAGACGGGGTCGTAGTCGAGTGTCTCGTCGTTGATCGACGAGTTGCCGCTCAGCTCGTGTGGTGCGCTGAACAGGCCCGCGCCCGCACGCGGCATCACCATGCTCGGCCCGTCGGTGAGCCGGGCGGGCAACCGCTTGCGGGCCTCCCCGGTCAGCGGATGCTTGCCGGCGATCGCGATGATCCCGGTGTCGACGCGGACGGCGTGCGGCAGGAACTGCTTGCGTACCCGCGAATTGGCCCCGTCCGCGCCGATGACCAGGTCGGCCTCGACCGTGCTCCCGTCGGCGAACTCGCAGACGATCACCTCTCCTTCCCGCCGGTAGCCGACGAACTCCTTGCCGTGGTGCAGAACTCCATCGAGCCCGTCGGACAGCACCTGGTGCAGGCTGATCCGGCTGACCGAATGGTGGTTCGACGCGGGATCCGGGCTCCACGTGAGCTCACTGTCGATCACCATGAGATCCCGCAACTGCTCGGTCACGAACGTGAAGGCCCCGCTCGTGGTGCCGGTGGTGGCCAAGAACCGTTCCCACAGCCCGGGCGGCAGGCATTCGTGCAAAGCGGCCGAGCCGTGCGGGTTGATGTGCACGCGATAGCCCTGCAACCGCTCGGTCCGGGTGCGGCTGCGCTCGTAGACGGCTAGGTCGACGCCCGCCTTGCGCAGTCCCTGCGCGAGGCAGAGCCCGCCCGTGCCGCCGCCGATGATCGCGATCCTGATGGTCATTCGATCTCCTCTCTCCGCCGTTAACTATCAACCAGACGGATAATAAAGTCAACCAAACGTTTGAAAAAGTCAGCGGCTAAGGTGAACGCATGTCAGAAGCCGCCCCGCGCAGCCCTCGCCGCGCCCCTGTCGAGCGCCAGCGCGACCCTGAGCGCACGAAGGCGCAACTCCTCGACGCGGCGAAGGCCGAATTCGGCGCGAAGGGGTACGCCGCGGCACGCGTCAGCGAGATCGCCGCGAAGGCGGGTGTGAACAAACAGCTGATCTCGTACTACTTCGGCGGCAAGGAAGGGCTGTACAACGCGCTGACCGCGACGATGTACGACGACTACGTCGCGGCCTCCGAACACGACATGCCGTTCGCCGACGTGGTGCGCTTCTTCGCGCAGTCCGGGGTCCGCGACCACGATCTCGCCAAGCTGTTCCTCTGGGAGAACCTGACCGACGGCGCCCCCGACGCGATCGGGGTCGAAGGGCAGCGGGGGTTCCTCCAGCGCCAGGTCGAGTACGTCCGGGCGCGTCAGGCCGCGGGCGACTTCCCCGCCGACCTCGACCCGGAGTTCCTGCTGCTGATCTTCATGGCCGCGTCGAGCGCGGCGCTGGCCCTCCCCCGCGTCGTGCGGGCGGTCTCGGGACAGGACCCGAACTCGGCCGAATTCGCCGAGGCGTACGGCGAACAGCTGGCGCGGCTCGTCGGCCACCTCGCCGTTCCGCGAAAGTGATAGCAAAGGTCCCTTGCTCCCCCGGTTCGGGAATCACTTGAACCTCCCGTGCCTCCCGCCGACTAGTAAGGACAGGGAGACAATGGGGAGGTAGCCGGTGGGGAAGCCGAGAGACGCCGACTTCAGCGAGTACTTCGCCGCACGGGTCCAGCGCTTCCGACGGCTGGCGTTCGCGATGTGCGGTGACTGGTACGGCGCCGAAGACCTGGTGCAAGCGATGTTCGTCCAGTTGTACCGGCGGTGGCGGCGGGTTCGGCCGGATACCGTCGACGCCTACGCGCGCCGGATCCTCCTGAACGCCTTCCTCGCCGGACGGCGGAAACGCGGCCGCGAACTGGTGACGTCCGAGCCACCCGAAAGGGCGGCACCACCGGGCTACGACAGCCACGACCGGATCGACCTCGAACGCGCACTCGGTGGCCTGACACCGCGTCAGCGCGCGATGGTCGTCCTTCGCTTCCTCGAAGACCTTTCGATCTCCGAAGTCGCCGAACTGCTCGATGTCGCCGAAGGGACGGTCAAAAGCCAGACCGCCCGCGGGGTCGGCGCACTGCGCGCCGCCCTGCCCTCAGCCACTGGCAAGGAGTAGTCATGGATGACCTTGATGTCCGCTCCGCGCTGACGGAGTACGTGACCGAAGCGGAGCCGCCGATCGGGCTCACCGAGGAGGGCATCCTCGCCGCGGGTCGCCGATCGCGGCGACGTCGCCTCTCGGCCGGTATCGCGGGAGCCGCGCTCGCCGTGGTCGCGGCCCTCGGGGTGACCTTCGCGATCGTCGCGCCGCAGCGTGACGAACCCGTCGCGGGAGACCGCTGCGGGACGAAGTCGTCCGGCGAGACCGCACAGCAGGTCATCGCCCGCCTGAGCTGCGCGGTCGGCACCGCCGTGCGGTCCAGGCTCGCGTCCGGGATGCGGATCGAAAGGATCACACTGCCCGGTGAGATCCCTCCGGCGGACCCGTTCCAGGTGTACTCCACACGACTCGACGAGGTGAGCGGCGCACCCACGTTCTACTACCTGGGTGTACGGGTGAGCGATGACCGCGGCACGGGTTCGGTCTACCTCCGGATTTACGCGGCGCTCGGTTACGGGATGGCGAGTTGTGAAGCCAAGAATTTCCCGAAGGCGGACTCCTGCTCCTCACGACGGATCGCCGAGGGCACCCTGCGCGAGCTGACCTCCCGCACCGGCGAGGGCCTGATCGTCCGCACGACCATGCTCAGCACGCCGACCACCACGATCACCCTCATCAGCAACAACAGCGGCGTCATGGATTACGGCGACGGGGCCCGCCTGCCGGCCCAAAGTGCCGAGCCACCGCTCTCCGGGCCTCAGCTCCAGGACATCGCGACCACTCCGGGTCTGGTGCCCTAGCGGCGCAACGGCACGAGGTCGTCGGCGTGCACGACCTCGCGCCGTTGTTCGGCGGGCAGGTCGTGACTGGAGAGGCCGATGAGGCCGGGCAGCTCGCCGGCGTCGAAGGCGACGACTCCCCGGGCCACGGTGCGCTGCTTGAGGTCGACGAGGTCGACGACGTCGCCCGCGTGGAAGTCGCCGTCGACGCCGGTGATCCCGGCGGCGAGCAGGGAGCGGCGGCGACGGACGACGGCCGTGACCGCACCGTCGTCGAGGTGCAGTTTGCCGGACGCCCCGGCGGCGTAGCCGAGCCAGAAACGGCGGGCGGACAGACGGGAATCGGCGGCGGTGAAGGCGGTACCGACTTCGGCGGTGGTGAGGGCGCGGGCGGCCTCGGAGGCGGAGGCCAGCAGCACGGGGATGCCGGCGCCGGCGGCGGTGCGGGCAGCCGCGAGCTTCGAGACCATCCCTCCGGTGCCGAGACCGGAGCTCGACATGCCGACGGTGATTCCGTCCACATCGGACTCTCCGGCGACCTCGGGGATCTTGCGAGTCGCGCCGTCGCGGGGATCCCCGTCGTACAGACCGTCCACATCGGACAGCAGAACGAGCGCGTCGGCGCCGATCAGGTGGGCCACCAAGGCGGCCAGCCGGTCGTTGTCACCGAAGCGGATTTCCTCGGTGGCCACGGTGTCGTTCTCGTTGACAACGGGAACCGCGCCGAGCGCCAGCAGCCGGGTGAACGTGTTCTGCGCGTTGCGGTAGTGCGCACGGCGGACGACGTCGTCCGAGGTCAGCAGAACCTGGCCCACCGTCAGGGAAAACCGGCCGAACGACTCGGCGTAGGCATGCGCGAGCGCGAGCTGCCCGACACTGGCGGCGGCCTGCTGGGTCGCGAGGTCACGTGGTCGCCTCCGGAGCGCGAGCGGCGCGAGTCCCGCGCCGATCGCCCCCGAGGACACCAGCACGATCTGCGTGCCGCGGGAGACCCGCTCGGCGATCGCGTCGACCAGCGCGTCCAACCGCGCCACGTCGAGCCCGTCGCCCGCCGTGGTCAGCGCGGACGAACCGACCTTGACGACCACTCGTTTCGCGGCGGCGATCACCTCACGGGTGGAACTCACTCGTCGCCCTGCTCGTCCGGGCCGTCGCGGCGGATCCGGCGGGCTTCCTTGCGCTCGGCGGCACCGATCCGGTCGTTGTTCTCCAGCCGGACATCCGTGCCCCGGCCGGACAGATGCACCGCGACCCCGGCGGGCGTCGACGGCTCCCACTCGAACTGGACGTCGCCGATGGTGACCGGACTTCCCGGAACAGCGCCCTTCTTGGCCAGCGCTTCTTCGACGCCGAGCCGCTGCAGCCGGTCCCCGAGGTAGCCGACGGCCTCGTCGTTGCCGAAGCTCGTCTGGCGGATCCACCGCTCCGGGCGAACACCGCGCACGATGAACGCGCCGTCCTCCTCGGGGTCGATCTCGACGGTGAAGCCCGCGTCGTCGACGGCCATCGGCCGCAGCACGACCTTTTCCGGCTCCGGCGCCGGCTGGTCGGCACGGTACTTCTCGACGACGGCCGCGAGCGCGTAGGTCAGTTCCTTCAATCCCTGCCGCGACGCCGTGGAGATCTCGAACACACTGAGCCCGCGGGCTTCCAGTTCCGGACGGACGAGCTCGGCGAGTTCGGCGGCGTCCGGGACGTCGATCTTGTTGAGCACCACCACGCGCGGCCGATCGGCGAGGTCGCCGCCGAGGCTCGGCGTGTAGCGGGCGAGTTCTTCTTCCAGGGCGTCGATGTCGGACAGCGGGTCACGTCCGGGATCGAAGGTGGCGCAGTCGACGACGTGCACCAGCACCGCGCACCGTTCGATGTGGCGCAGGAAGTCCAGTCCCAGGCCCTTGCCTTCACTCGCGCCGGGGATCAGGCCGGGGACGTCGGCCATGGTGAACACGGTCGATCCGGCGGTGATCACGCCCAGGTTCGGCACCAGGGTGGTAAACGGGTAGTCGGCGATCTTCGGCTTGGCCGCGGACAGCACCGAGATCAGTGACGACTTGCCCGCGGACGGGAAGCCGAGCAGGCCGACATCGGCGACCGAACGCAGTTCCAGTACGAGGTCGCGGCTCTCCCCCGGCTCACCCAGCAGCGCGAATCCGGGCGCCCGGCGGGCCTTGGAGGCCAGGGACGCGTTGCCGAGACCGCCACGGCCGCCCTGAGCGGCGACGAAGGTGGTGCCGGGGCCGACCAGGTCGGCCAGGATCTCGCCGTCCTCGGTCATCACGACGGTGCCGGACGGGACACGCATTTCCAGCGTGTCGCCCGCCGCACCGGCGCGGTTGCCGCCCTGACCCATTTTGCCGCTGCCGGCTTTGGCGTGCGGGCGGAAGTGGAAGTCGAGCAGGGTGTGAACGTTCGGATCGACGATCAGCAGCACGTCGCCGCCGTTACCGCCGTTGCCGCCGTCCGGGCCGCCAAGGGGCTTGAATTTCTCGCGGTGCACCGAGGCGCAGCCGTTCCCACCGTCACCGGCGGTCAGATGGATCACCGCGCGGTCCACGAACCGGGACGCCATGGGTTGCCTCTTTCACTCGCGACTGTGTTGTTTGAAGAAGGGGATACATAAAACAAACGAGGGGTGGGTCCGGATATTCCGGCCCACCCCTCGTCAGAGGTCTAGCTTGAAGCCGAAATTCAGGCTTCGGACGGCACGATGTTGACCGTCTTGCGGCCACGCTTCTCGCCGAACTGGACCGCACCGGCGGCCAGCGCGAACAGCGTGTCGTCGCCGCCACGTCCGACGTTCACACCGGGGTGGAACTTGGTGCCACGCTGGCGGATCAGGATCTCGCCCGCGCTGACTTCCTGGCCGCCGTAGCGCTTGACGCCCAGTCGCTGAGCGTTGGAATCGCGACCGTTGCGGGAGCTGGACGCACCCTTCTTGTGAGCCATGGCTCAATCCTCTTTCTGACGAAGATCCGGAGAAAGTTCTACTTGGAGATGCCGGTGACCTCGACGCGGGTCAGCTTCTGCCGGTGACCCTGGCGCTTGTGGTAGCCGGTCTTGTTCTTGAACTTGTGGATCCGGATCTTCGGACCCTTGGTCTGCTCGACGACCTTGCCGGTGACCGAAACCTTCGCCAGAGCGTCGGCGTCCGTGGTGACGTCGCCACCGTCCACAAAAAGGACTGCGGGGAAGGTGTGCTCTGTACCAGGCTCGCCTTCGAGCTTCTCGACCTCGACGACGTCGCCGACGGCCACCTTGTACTGCTTGCCGCCAGTCTTGACGATCGCGTACGCCGACACGGAAGTCTCCTGCTTACTCGACAACGGGTGGGGGCTTGCGTAACCGGCCCACCGGATCTCTCTCGGCGGTCCTGGGTCTGCGCAAGGTGCCCGCTCTAGGTGGCGGGCCGTTCTCCAGGTTACGTGGGGCTCCCCGGTGCGATCACACCGGGGTGCCCCTAGGTGTTCACTAGCTCTTTTCCGACGCCTTGACCGGGGGACCGGCCGGCCGTGAGGCCGTCCGGCGCGGGCGGCGGCGGGTGGTGGAGCGACCGGCCGGGGCCGGGACCTCCACCTCGGGTTCGGTCTCCTCGGCTGTCACGACAGTCTCAGGAGTCACCGGAATCTCGGGAGCCTCGGGCTCCGGGCCCGATTCCCCGACGATGGAGATCTCTTCTTCACGCACGGCCGGGGTTTCGTCGTCCGAAGTCGTCACCGGTTCCCCGGCGAGTTCGGTCGCGGGTGCCTCGGCGACCGGTTCCGAGACCGGCTCGGACGCCGCCTCAGCCGCCTGCTCGACGGTCGCCCGTGCGAGAGGCTCTTCGGTCGCCTTCACCGGCTCAGCGGGCTGCTCAGCCGCCTGCGGCGCGTGCCCGTTGAGCGCGGCGCCCTCGACGTTCTCGGTGACCTCGTGAGCATGCTCACCCTTGGCCGCCTTGGTGGCGTTGGCGACGGCCTGGACCGCCGAGACCACCGACTCGCGCTGGCCGGAGCCTTGCGGAGCCTCGGCCTTGGCCGCCGCGGGCTCGGCCTGCTGCTGGTCTTCACCCTTGCCGCGGCCACGGGAACGCCGGGAGCCCTGCTGCTGCTGCTCCTTGCCACCGCCACTGCCGCCACTGCCGCCGCTGCTGTGGCTGTGCCCGTTGCCGCCACCGGACGACCCGCCGGAGCCGCCGCCACCGGTGCGCTGCGGCTCGGTCGAGACGACCACACCGCGGCCCTTGCAGTGCTCGCACGGCGTCGAGAACGCCTCGAGCAGCCCGGTGCCGATCTTCTTGCGGGTCATCTGCACCAGGCCGAGCGAGGTGACCTCGGCGACCTGGTGCCGGGTGCGGTCCCGGCCGAGGCATTCGGTCAGGCGGCGAAGCACCAGCTCGCGGTTGGATTCGAGCACCATGTCGATGAAGTCGATGACGATGATGCCGCCGATGTCACGGAGCCGGAGCTGGCGGACGATCTCCTCCGCCGACTCCAGGTTGTTCCTGGTCACCGTCTCTTCGAGGTTTCCACCCGATCCGGTGAACTTGCCGGTGTTGACGTCGATGACCGTCATCGCCTCGGTGCGATCGATGACCAGGTAGCCACCCGAGGGCAGCCAGACCTTGCGGTCCAGGGCCTTGGTGATCTGCTCGTCGATGCGGTGGTCGGCGAAGGCCGAACCGGTGCCGATGTACCGCTTGACCCGATCGGCCAGGTCCGGCGCCACGTGCTGCACGTAGTCGTAGATGGTGTCCCAGGCCTTGTCGCCCTGGATCTCCAGCTTGGCGAAGTCCTCGGTGAACAGGTCACGGACGACCTTGACCAGCAGGTCCGGCTCTTCGTAAAGCATGACCGGGGCACCGCTCTTCTTGCCGGCGCCGCCTGCTTCGGCCTTCTCCTTGATGACGTCCCACTGTGCCTTGAGACGGCGGACGTCGCGGTCCAGCTCCTCCTCGCTGACACCCTCCGAGGCGGTGCGGATGATCACACCGGCGTCCTCGGGGACGATGCGCTTGAGGATGTCCTTCAGGCGGCGACGCTCGTTCTCCGGCAGCTTCCGGGAGATGCCGGTGGCACCACCCGCGGGCACGTACACCAGGAACCGGCCCGGCAGCGAGATCTGCGTGGTCAGCCGGGCACCCTTGTGCCCGACCGGGTCCTTGGTGACCTGGACCAGCACGGAGTCGCCGCTGGAGAGCGCCTGCTCGATCTTGCGGGCCTTGCCCTCGAGTCCGGCGGCGTCCCAGTCGACCTCACCGGCGTACAGCACGGCGTTGCGGCCGCGGCCGATGTCGATGAAGGCCGCTTCCATCGAAGGCAGCACGTTCTGGACACGGCCGAGGTAGACGTTGCCGACGATGGAGCCGGTGCCCGACGAGGTCACGAAGTGCTCGCACAGCACGCCGTCCTCGAGCACGCCGATCTGCGTGGAGTCGCCCTTCTCGGCGACGACCATGGTGCGCTCGACCGACTCGCGGCGGGCGAGGAACTCGGCCTCGGACAGGATCGGCGCACGACGACGGCCAGCCTCGCGGCCGTCCCGGCGACGCTGACGCTTGGCCTCCAGCCGCGTCGAGCCGCGCACGCTGCGCACCTCGTCGCGGGCCGGGCGCTCGGTCTCCGCGGCCTTGGCCTGGCGCACGTGGACGACCGTGTTGGGCGGGTCGTCGATGGTGGCCTCGGCGTTGTCGTCGTCCCCGCCCTTGCGACGGCGGCGACGGCGGCGACGCTTGCTGCCGTTGTCGGAATCACCGTCATTGTCCGAATCGGACTCGACGGACGCCTCTTCGCCGTTCTCGGCCTCGGTCTCCTCGGGCTCCGAGTCCCTGGGGTCCTTGGCGTCCTTGTTCTCGCCCCTGTCCTTCCCACGCGGCTGACGGCCGCGAGGGGCTTCGGGCTGCTCGTCTTCGTTCTCGGAGTCGGCCGAGTTCTCGTCGCCGCCCTTGCCACGGCCACGGCCACGGCGGCCGCGACGGCGGCGGCGACGGCCGTTGGCGTCGTCACCGTCGTCGTCGATGCCCTGGCCATCGGCCTGGTCGTGCTGCGTGTCGTCCTCGTCGGAGACGTTCTCTTCGGTCTCGGTGAAGGCAGGCTCCGGCTTGCGGACGGGCTTCGTCGTGACGGGCTCCGGCGGCAGGAACACCGGCGACGGCGCGGCGAACACCGGGACGTGCACGGCGGCCTTCGACGGCCGGGTCGCCCGCTGCGGCGGCTCCGGGGTCACCGGCGCGGCCAGCGCGGGCGGCACGCGCCGGGAAGTTGCCTCCGCCCGGGGAGCGGCTTCGGCCTTGACCTCGGGCTTCGCCTCGGCCTTGACGTCGGGCTTGGCCTCAGGCTCGGGCGTCGCGGGCTTCTCAGCCGCTGCCGGGGTCTCGGCGACCGGGGTCGCTTCGGGGGTCTCGGGCTCGTCGCCGCCGGTGAGGGCTTCGGCGAGCTTGATGGCCACATCGCGGGTGACGCTGGACTGCGCGCTGCGGACGGTCTCGCCAAGCTCACCGAGCTTGGCCATCAGTTCACGGCTGTTGGATCCCAGGAGCTTCGCCAGGGCGTGCACCCGGATCCGGGGAGGCAGTTCGGCCAGCTGGCCTGCGATGGGTGTGGCGGTATTCCCGCCGGTGACGGCGGGTGTGTCCGCGTTCGACATATATCTCCTCCGCCCCCGGGCGCGTCGGCCGGCTTTCACCGGCTCGACGCGGCCGCGCAGGGGCCCCTTTCTGTCCGTTCCGCCGTGGTGGTCACCAGCAGCGGGAATCCTTGCCCGGCACCGCGACGGCGCCGGGGTTGTCCGGGCGCCGCACACGGCTGAAGGTCTGCTCGGCGGAGTGCTGGCCACGTTCGCGACATCGGGCCGCCCGCCACGTCGTCGAGCCGCCGGGAAGGCGGCGACGCGTGTGGAGGATGTGCAGCACACCACCGGGCCACGGGACCGCGAGCGCCACCTCTCACGTGCGCCCGTCGGCCAGCGGCCAACGCGAGTATCCCACACCCCGGCCCCACTCCGGTGTACTCGGTGCCACAGGCCTGACTTCCGGGCGCGCCGCGGCCACCGGCCGGGCGAACTTCGCGGGAGAGCTTGTCGGCCCGGCCGAGGGTGGCTAGCGTGCCGCTCGGGGGTGCCGATGCCCAGGCCGAGGCGATCCCCGTAGCCCCCTTGTCCGGTGGGAGGTCCGGTGTCCCTGCTGGGACGGTCCCTGCGAGCGGCCGTATGCGCCTTCGTGGTGCTCTGCGGCTCGTTCTCGGCCGTCGCGACGGCCGGCGCGGACCCATCGTGCCATCCCGATGGCCGGACCTCGCGCTACGTCGTCGCCTTCGACCGGGGTACCTCCGAAGCCGAGGCCAGGGCCGTCATCACCGGCGGCTGTGGCACCACGACGATCTACTACCCGCAGATCGCGGTGGCCGTGGCGACCTCCGCCGACCGGGACTTCGCCGAGCTGGTCCGGCCAGCCGCCGCGTTCAGCGCGCAGGCGGAACGGCTGGCCGTGCAGCGGGCCAGCGGCACGTCGCCGGCCAAGGCCGCCCCCGCCCGTGCCGAGCTCGAACCGACGGTTCCGGCGAAGGTGCCCTCGGCCGATCGCATCGGCGAGCAGTGGGACATGCGCGCGATCGGCGCCGACAAGGCAAGGGTGATCGAACGCGGCAGCCGCGACGTCGTGGTCGGCGTCCTCGACTCCGGCGTCGACCCCACGCATCCGGACCTCACGACCGCCCTCGACCCGGACAAATCCGCGGGCTGCCTGTCCGGCGCACCCGATCGGAGCTGGGCCGCGACGACGTCGGTGCACGGCACCCACGTCGCCGGGATCATCGCCGCGGCCGACGACGGCAAGGGCGTCACCGGCGTGGCGCCCGGGGTGCGGATCGCCTCGGTGAAGGTGATCGACGACCGCGGGTACGCCGACCCCGAAGCCGCCGTATGCGGCCTGATGTGGGCGGCCACGCAGAGGATGGCCGTGACGAACAGCAGTTACTTTGTCGATCCGTGGTCCCTTTCGTGCGCACATGACGACCAGCGGGGCGTGGTGAACGAGGTCATGGCCCGCGCCGTCGAGTACGCGACCTCGGCAGGCACCCTCAACGTCGCGGCGGCCACCAACGAGGCCGTCGGCTTGGTGCCGTCGCCGCGTTCCGGCGTCAAGGCACCGGCCGAGGGTTGCCAGGCGCTGCCCGCCGGCCTGCGTGACGTCGTCGCCGTGTCCTCGGTGAGCGAGGAGCGGGTCAAGGCGGGGTACAGCTCGTACGGACTGGGTGTGATTGATGTCACCGCACCCGGCGGCGAGGCCGGGCGATGCGTGCTGTCGACCGTTCCCGGCGGGTACGCGCGGTTGTGCGGGACGTCGATGGCTTCGCCGCACGTCGCCGGTGTGGCGGCGTTGATGGCTTCGGCACACCCCGGCTACGGACCCCGCCAGCTGAAGCGGACGCTGGACGCGCAGGCGACGCCGATCGCGTGTCCCGCCGACTACGACCTGACCGGTGACGGCTCGCAGGACGCGTACTGCACCGGTTACGCGGGGTTCAACGGCTTCTACGGGCACGGGCTGGTCGACGCGCTGGCCGCGGTGGCCCCTCGGGCGAACGGGTCGAACGCGGCCCGGTGAGTGCTGCGGCCACTTGCGGCGGATCAGCGCAGCAGCAGCTTCCCGAACCGCCGCGACGCCCCGTAGATCCCGGCCGCCGCCAGCGCCAGCAGGTACGCCACGTTCCCGAGCATGCCCCATGACAGCACGCCGACCGACAGCCCACGCATCAGCTCGATGCCGTGGTACAGCGGGAAGATCTTCACGATCCACTGGATGGTCCCGGGGTAGACCGAAAGCGGGTAGAACGTCGTGGAGAACAGGAACAGCGGCATCAGCACGAGATTGATGTAGTCGAATTGCGACACCGACCGCAGGAAGGTCACCAGTACGATGCCGACGGCCGAGAAGGCCATCGCGACCAGCAGTGACGCCGGGATCAGCAGCACCGCCCACCAGGAGGTGGGCAGCCCCATCGCGGTCATCACGCCGAGGAACGTCACCGAGTAGATCCCGCCGCGCAGTACCGACCAGCCGACCTCGCCGAGTGCGATGTCCAGCGGCCCGATCGGGGTGGCGAGCATGGCGTCGTACAGCTTCGCGTACTTCAACTTGAAGAACAGGTTGTACGTCGAGTCCATGATCGCGCCGTTCATCGCCGACGCCGCGAGCAGGCCGGGCGCGACGAAGGCGACGTAGCTCATCGTCTGCCCGCCGGGGCCGACGACCTCGCCGACCAGTTTGCCGAAGCCGAGCTGGAAGGCCATCAAGTAGAACAGCGGCTCGAAGGCGCCGGACACGAACAGCATCCAGACGTGCGAGTAGGTCAGGAAGGTGCGTTCCAGCACCGCCTTCGACCGGCCGCTGTACATCGCGGGCGGCAGGATACGCAGCAGCACCCCGCGCCTCGGCTTTCCACGTTGCGGCGCCTCGGTGAGAACAGCCACTTCAGACCACCAGCCGTCGGTAGAAGTACTTATGCGCCAAGGCCCAGCCCACTCCGGCCAGCACGACGAGGAAGGCGAGGTGCCCCAGCGTGGCGAGCGGGCCGACGGTACCGAGGCTGACCGCCCTGGCTGCCTCGTTTCCGTGCCACAGCGGGGAAAGCCAGGCGATCCACATCAGCGGGGCCGGGAGTTCGTTGATCGGGAAGAACGTGCCGGAGAACAACGTCATCGGGATCAGGATGAACCGGAACACCAGGCCGAACCGCGCGCCCTCGTCGAAGGTGGTCGCGGCCAGTGCCATCACCGGCGTGCCGCAGGCGATGCCGGTGAGCACGCCGATCAGGATCACGGCGAGCACACCGAAGCCGGTCCACGCTCCGAACAGGGCGGCGATGACGGCGTAGATGGCCCCGGCCAGCGTGAGCCGGATCCCCACCCAGATGATCTGGCTGCCGAGCACCTGTCCCGGCGTGATCGGGCTCGCGGTGACAGCCACGTAGCTTTGCTGCCATTTGAAGCCCGACAGCACCGGGTAGCTCGACTCCCCCACCGCCAGTTGCGCCGCGCCGGCGACCATCAGCGCGGGCGCGACGTACGCCAGGTACGAAAACCCGCTGGTCGCGGCGCCTGCCCGCACCTGCGAGCCAAACCCGAGCCCCATCGCGGCCAGGAACAGCACCGGCTGCAGACCGGTCGAATACAACGTGGACAGCCAGTACCGGCGGTACCACATCCAGTACCCCTCGACCCGCAGCCAGGCTCCCAGCCAGGTCGAGACCACGCGGCCGGTCGAGGCCTTCGTCTCCGCTGTGGTCATCAGTCGACCAGCGTCCGGCCGGTGAGCCGGAGGAAGACGTCCTCCAGCGAGCTGCGGCGGACCAGGCTCGACAGCGGCCGCAGCCCGAGCGCGTGTGCTTGTTCGAGGGTGGCCTCACCGGTCATCGTGTAGAGCAGGACGCGGTCCGGCAGCACCTCCACGCGTTCGGCGAGGCCCTCGATCCGCTTCGCCGCCGCCTCCTGCTCCCCGTTCGGGAACCGCAGTTCGACGACCTCGCGGGTCGAATACCGGCTGATCAGGTCGGCGGGTGAGCCTTCGGCGGCGATGCGGCCGTTGTCCATCACGACCAGCCTGTCGCACAGCTGCTCGGCCTCGTCCATGTAGTGGGTGGTGATGATCAGCGTGGTCCCGCCCGCCTTGAGCCGGAACAGCCTGTCCCACAGCAGATGCCGGGCCTGCGGGTCGAGCCCCGTCGTCGGCTCGTCGAGCAGGAGCAGTTCGGGATCGTTGACCAGGGACCGCGCGATGGTCAGCCGCCGCTTCATCCCGCCGGAGAGCGAATCGACCTCCGCATCCGCACGGTCGGTGAGCTGGGCGAACTCCATCAGTTCGTCGGCCTTGGCTCGCACGTGCGAGCGGGAAAGCCCGAAGTAGCGGCCGTAGATCTGCAGATTCTGGCGAACGGTGAGTTCGGTGTCCAGGTTGTCCTGCTGCGGCACCACGCCGAGCCGGGCACGGATCTTCGGCCCCTCGACGTCCGGATCCATGCCGAGGACCCGCAGATCGCCGTCACTGCGGGGGGACACGCTCGCGATCATCCGCATCGTGGAGGATTTGCCCGCGCCGTTGGGCCCGAGGAAGCCGAACGCCTCCCCGGGGCGGACCTCGACGTCGATCCCGCGTACGGCCTCGAAATCGCCGAAACGCTTGACCAACGCCTTCGCCTGCACCATCGCCGGTTCGTGCTCTGAGTCACCCACGAATCGCACCCTAGGCGCTGCCACCGACAAGTTTCGACCTGTTTACCGTCACCCTTGTTGGACAGTGCTGGTTCGTCGATACTCACCGACCATGAGTCTCAAGTCCCGAATCGCCTTGTTGTCCGTTTTTGTCAGCGCCGGGCTGCTCGTGGCCCCGGCCGCCCAAGCGGTCGAGACCACTGTGGACGGCCGGACCGTCGACCCTCGCCCGTCCACCGCCAAGCTCGCCTTCGAACTGCACAAGCTGGCCTTGCTCAGCCACGGCAAGATCCGGGTGAGCGGCATCGGCCGCAGCAACGAGGGCCGTCCGGTGTGGGCGGCCAGGGTCGGCCACGGCAAGACGCGCATCCAGTACGTCACCCAGCAGCATGGCGACGAGCCGCTCGGCACCCCCGCCGCGCTGGAATTCCTGCGCAAGGTCGGCGTCGAACATGGTGCCTGGCAGCGGGATCTGCTCTCGCAGGTGACCGTCGACATCGTCGTGCGTGCCAACCCGGACGGGAACGAACGCGACTGGCGTTACAACTACGCCCCGGACGCCACCCCCGAATACGGTGAGAAGGGCAAGGGCTTCGACATCAACCGCTATCACGACCCGGCCGTGGCGCCGAAGGACAACCCGGCCACCGAGGCGGGCCTGATCCAGCGCCGGAACGCGTCGTTCAAGCCGGACATCATGGTCGACTACCACATGCAGGGCCGCTACAAAGACTCGAACGGCAAGGAGATCACCGCTTCGACGCTGTGGCCGACGAACGCCGGGGTGAAACCGTCCGATGTGGACTTCGCGAAGCAGATCGCGGTCGTGGTGCAGCGGTCGATCAACGGCAACGGCGGCTACGTGTCGCAGTACCCCGGCGGTGACTACCAGGGCATCGCGCGCAACGGGTACGGACTGCTCGGCAACGGCAGCGTGCTGATCGAACTGAGCCTCATCCCGGACCGCGAGCAGGCGCAGATCCAGGACGCGCTGGCGTCGATGCTCGCGATCGCGCGGACCGCGGCCGACGGTTCGGTGCGGAAGGTCGACCCGGCCAAGGCCGACGTCATCCCGCCGCGTGGTCCGGCACTTCCGGGCACGGTCGAAGAGGCGCACGAAGCCGCCTGAGGCGTGCGATGAAGTGAGCTTTCAGGAGATGCGACGGCCGGTAGCCCTCTGTCCTGCCGCGGACGCGGCTACCGGCCTTCGGCGGCGACAATGCCGCCAGTCGCTCTCGAAAAGCACCGCGCGACAAGGAGATTCCGATCTCGGATGGGTAACCCACGCGGCACTATCCGGTGGACAGCCTCTCGGCCCAGCGGCCATGATCGGGCCCCGAAACCCGCCGAACGAGGAGTGCCGTGGAATTCCAAGAAGTCGTGCGCCGCCGCAAGATGATCCGCGAATTCCACCCCACCCCCGTTCCCGACGAGGTACTGAGTCGCATCCTCGACAACGCGACCCGCGCCCCGTCCGCGGGTTTCTCCCAGGGGATGGCGTTCCTCGTGCTCACCGGTGACGATTTGCCACGGTTCTGGGAGATCGGCGGCGCTTGGGTCAGCGAAACCGTGCGAACCGCGCCGGTGGTCATCGTCCCGATGTCCTCGAAACGGGTCTACCTGGATCGCTATGCCCAGGAGGACAAGGGCTGGACCGACCGCGACGAGACCCGCTGGCCGGTACCGTTCTGGCATATCGACACCGGGATGGCCGCGATGCTGATCCTGCAGACCGCGGTCGACCAGGACCTGGGCGCCATCTACTTCGGCATCGCCCCCGAAGCGGTCGCGCCCTTCCGAAAGGCGTACGGCGTGCCCGAGGACCACGAGCCCATCGGCGCCATCGCCATCGGCACCCCCGCCGCCCAACCGGACGCCCAGCTCCGCGCGAAGCTGAAGAGCCGCCGTCGCCCGCTTGAGGACGTCGTGCACCACGGGCGCTGGCGAGGCGAGGGGTAGGGCGCGCGGGGGGTGTGTTGCCTGTAATGCTGGACCGCATGCGGTGAAGGGGACTTCATCGCATCAGCGGACGGTGATCGAGAGGCTCTTCGTCACCCCGTTGACGGTGACCGAGAGCCGCGCCACCCCGGGCCGCAACGCGGTCAGCACCCCGGTCGCCGGATCGAAAGACGCGACGTCCCAAGGCATCGCGGGCAGGAATCCGTCGGCGACGTGTGTGCCCCAGCCGCCCTTCCAGTCCGCGCTGACCGGATACGACACCGGCACCTGACGCGCTCCCTGCGTCACCACCGCACGGATGTCGGCCTTCTCGCCCCGCGCCAGTGAGGAAGGCCCGGTAACCGCCAGCGTGTCGACGTTCGGCCGCGTCTCGAACCGCACCGGCTGCGCCTTGTCCCCCGGCTCGAACCGGACCATCGTCCAGCCGACGAAACCGCCGTCACCGGGAGCCGCCGCCGGCGACTTCCCGGAGTTGCCATTCACCAGGTACGGCACGCCGTCCACCCGCGACAGGGTGAACACGCCCGCGTGTGAGGCGATCGCGGCCGTCTGCTTCCCCGACTCCCGTTCGAACGCGGTCAGCCAGCCGGTCAGCATCGAGGCTTCCTTGCGGTCGGCCAGTTGCGAGTTCCCAGTGGGGCTCGGATCCTTGACCGGATGGTGCATCGCGACGACCACGCCGCGGATCCCCCGGTCGGCCTTCGCGCCGTCCAGTGCCTCACGCAGCATCCGGATCTGGTCGAAGCCACCCGCACGCAGCGAACCACGCGAGGAATCCATCAGCACCAGCCGGATCCCGGCGACGTCGACGACGCGGTGGGTCTCCCCGAACGCCGCCTGGAACTCGGCGAGACCGTGCCCGCCGTCGGCTTCGTGGTTGCCGGGGACGTAGTACCAGGGTGCCTTGCCGACCAGTTCCTCGTCGATGACCGACTTCGCCAGTACGAAATCGGCGGCCGTGCCGCGGTCGACGAAGTCGCCGTTGATCAGCACGAGATCCGGTTTCGCCGCCACCGCCTCGCGCAGTGCCCGCCGTGCCTGGGCGACCAGCGGGCCGGTGGGGTCGTCGGCGGTGAACTGCGCGTCGCTGACCACGGCGATCCGCAGTCCGCCGGTCGCGGCACCGTCGGTGATCAGTGCCGGATCGCGCGGCGCCGGATCGGCCGGGACACTCGCCGCGGGCGCGACCTCGAAGGTGAGATCGTCGAAGACCAGACGTCCTTCGTACTGCTGATCGGGGACGTTCTCGACGGCGTAGAACTTCGTCAGCCGCTGCCCCTCGGGCAAGCCCGCCGGGATCGCCGCGCGAAGGTAGCGCCAACCGGTCCAGTCGACACTCAGCGACAAGTCCACAATGGACGGAACGTTGGCGGCGTCGCGGAGTTCGGCCCGCAGCCAAGCGCCCTTCGCGTCGCCGTTGACCCACAGGCCGACACGCTGGGTTCCCGGCGGGAGCGTGATCGGCGCCGCCGAGTTGACGTAGGCCGCGCGTGTGGCGTTGGTCCCGTTCAGCCGGTAGTCCAGCGCGAGACCGCGGCCGCCTTCCCGGCCGGGTGCCCCGGAAAGCGCGGCGCCGACGACGGCGGGGAAGACACTCGCGTTCCAGCCCGCCGGGCCGTCCAGTGCGGCGGCGACGCGGGATTCCGTGCCGACGGACACCGCCAGATGCGTCGACTTCCCGGCGGCACTGGCGGTGATCGCCGAAGCACCCGACGCCTTCTGCGCGGTGACCGCGAAGCCGTCACCGGACGGCTCGATCCGCACCACCGCGGGGTCGTAGTCGAGTTTGACGTCGTCGGGCTCGATCCACGTGCCGTAGCCGTCGGCGTCGTAGCCGAACACCTTGAACGTGCTCTTCGCGCCTTCGCCGGACAGCGCGACCTGTTCGGTGCTGGTGCCCAGCCGGACCGGCGAGCCGAGGACGTTCAGTGTCGCCTTGCCAAGGACGCCACCCCGCTTCGCGTAGACGTCGACGTTCGCGGGCGCGTCCGGGGAGAACCGGTCGGCGTGCGCGGTGAAGACGCCGTTGGTCACCGTGCCGCGAAAAGGATTCGTGCTGAGCCACCGCGCGGAAGCCGTGACGGCGGCACCGGTCTCGTCGTGCGCACCGGCGGTGAGTTTCCGTGTCAGTCCGGAAAGCACCCGTGTCGCGTCGGCGGTGTCCTGCACGGGACGCGGTGAGAACCCGGTCAAGCGGCCGCTGCCGGGCACCGTGGTGACGCCGATCCCGTTGGGCACCAAGCGTTCCCCGCCGTCCGACGGTGAGTTGCGCACCAGCGGAGCCTTCTCGCCCTCTTCACGGGCGAGCATGGTCGAGGAGCCGCCGCCGTCGAGGTTGATGGCGTCGTCCGCGCCGAGCGACTTCAGGTGGCGGGCGAGTTCCAGTTCCGTCATCCCCCGGCTGTCGGCCTGGCGGCCGTCGACCGTGGCCAGCCACATCTTCGTGCCGTCGGCGGAGAAACCGACCGCGGTCCGGGGGTGCATGGCGACGTTGTCGACCGGCTGGATCGCGCCATCGCGCAGCAGGACGATGTTCCCGCCGATCGAGACCGACAGTTTGCCCGCGTCGCTCTTCGGCGCGTAGGCGACACCGACCCGGTCTCCGGTCTTCAAGCCCGACAACGTGTCCGCGCCACCTTCGCGCGCGAGGAGAACCGTGCCGTCGGCTGCGATCGGGCCGTCCGCGGGCTCCGGCCGCACCTGCGTGACGACGCCGTCCCGGAGCTCGATCTCGACGACGCGCCGCGCACCCGCGACCGAGGTCCGCCGCGACGCCGCACCCCACAGCGGCGTGTAGACGCCGATCGCGTTCGCACCCAGCACCGGGCTGTTGAAGTTCGACGCGGGAACGACCTTGCCGCCGGGCAGGGTGACCGACGCTTCGAGGAACACCTTCGCGAGCCGCGCCTTGCCCTCTTCGGTGATCGACGCGGTGAGGTTGTGACCGCGCGCGGGCGCCGTCTGGAGTTTCCCGGCGTCGACGCCGACGCCGATCGGGGCGCCGGTGGCGTTGATGTCGAAGAAGTCGCCGTTGACCCCGGCGACCGCGCCGGTCCTGGCGACCTGCTGCGAAAGCGGCGTCCGCGCGGAAACCGTGCCAGGGCTGAGGTAAGCCGGCTTGAGGGTCTTGCTGGTGAGGTCGACGGCGAGGGTGTCGCCGCGGATCCAGCCCGCCGGGTCGTAGCGGTCGAACTCGGTGAGGTTCAGGCCCGGCGCCACACGCGAAGTCGCGCTGGTGATGACGAGACCGTCGTCGGGCGCCGCCACGGCGTACGCGGACGGGCCCTCCTTCGCCGAGGAGGCCGCGGGTGCGGCTTCGACGGGCGCCGGACCGAGCGGAGCGGTCAGCGGATCGGCGTGCACCGGTGCGGCGACCAGAAGTCCGGGCAGCAGGGCAGCGAGCGGCAACAGGCGTGATCTTCTCACGGAATACCCCACGATCGAGTGACAGGCGGCTCAGCTCAGCACAGCGGACGCGGACCGCCAGGAGAAGACCCCGAGGTGAACGTGAACCGAACGGCGTAGGGCGCCGAAGATCAGGGCGTGAAAGGCCCGGCGAGGAACGTCTCGGCCGCCGTGACGTCACCGGTGATCTCGATACCCGATTCGGCGAGGCCGACTCGTTGCCACAGCAGCAAGTCCAGCCCTTCCGCCGGTCCTTCGACGACGGCTTCCGCGGCTTCGGCGGGATCGGCCTGTCGCGAACCTGGGACGTCCTCTGCCGGGGGCGTGATCAGCCAAGCGTGTCCGGTGTCGGATGTCTTCAGCAGCAACGGAACGGTGACCGCGGGCGGGGTGTGCCAGCGCTTCACCTTCGGCAGCATGCTGAGGAGGACCTCGTCCGCGCCGTCGGCGGCGAGAGCCGGATCGAGGGTGTACTCGGTTCCGGCCGCGCGATGCGCGTCGATCAGGTGCACCGCGGTCTCGTGGACCTGGCGGCGAAACCAGAAGGCTTTGTTCTTGGCGGCGGCGGTGAAGTTCCAGGCGCCGTCGACCGGAGAGGCATCGCGAAGTGCCTCGATGAGGCCCTCCGCGCCTTCGCGGTACCAGGCGGCGAGATCGTCGCCGGGTGCCACGGAGAAGTCCTGAGACGCGAGGTCGCCGGTGCGCACGATGTCCGTCGCCCAGCGGTGGACGTTGCCGAGATGGACGACGAGGTCACGCAGGCGCCAGTCACCACAGCACGGCACGGGCGCGGCGGGGTCCCCGGCGCTTGCCACCCGCGCGAAACCGGTGGTGAGTTCCCGTAGTCGTGCCAGGTACTCGTCCGGTGTCATCGACAACCCCCAGGTCCGTGGATGGCGCGGGGTGCCCGCGCCAGCCACGAGTGTGTCAGACCTCGGGGAACCAGAGCTTGAGCTCGCGCTCGGCCGACTCCGGGGAGTCCGAGCCGTGCACCAGGTTGTACTGGGTCTCCAGTGCGAAGTCGCCGCGCAGGGTGCCAGGGGTGGCCTTCTCGACCGGGTCGGTGCCGCCGGCGAGCTGGCGGAAGGCGGCGATGGCGCGGGGGCCCTCGACGGCGAGCGCGACCAGCGGGCCCGAGGTGATGAACTCGAGGAGGTCACCGAAGAACGGGCGCTCCTTGTGCTCGGCGTAGTGCTCCTCGGCGACCGAGCGCTCGACGGTGCGCAGTTCGAGGGCGACGAGCTTCAGGCCCTTGCGCTCGATGCGCGAGATGACCTCGCCGACGAGGCCGCGCGCGACGCCATCGGGCTTGACGAGGACCAGCGTGCGTTCAGTCACGACGGTATTTCTCCTTGGGTGGGTTTTGTGCTATTCGCCCGGAGCCTACTGGGTGCTTAGTGGCTCACTTCACGTCGGACCAGGGAATGGCCTCGATGTGCTCGAGGTGCTCCTCACCCCACTCGCCGAGCGTCGGCGGCTGCTCAGCGTTGAGGCTGAAGGGTCTTCGACCACAGCGAAGCACCGGTAGCGTCACGCAGATCGACCGTGAGCGCACCGCTCCGGCCGTCGATGTTCACCTCTCCGAAGTGCTGGAACCCGTCCGCGGGCGAGGTGTTCGCGACGGGCGGAGCGTGCACGAACACGGCTTCCGGCCCGAACGTCGGGTCGAGCGTGTTCGGCCCGAACGCGCCGGCGTTGAGCGGACCGGACACGAACTCCCAGAACGGGTCGAAGTCGGTGAAGGACGCGCGATCCGGCGAATAGTGGTGTGCCGCGGTGTAGTGCACGTCGGCGGTCAGCCAGACGACGTTGCGTACCCGGCGCCGCGAGATCTCCCGCAGTACCCAGGCGAGTTCGGTCTCGCGGCCGCCGGGCGCGCCGGGCAGGCCGTTCGCGACGCCCTCGATGGCCTTGCCGTCCGGGACGGTCAGGCCGATCGGGAGGTCCGCCTGGATGATCTTCCAGGTGGCCGTGCTGCGGTCGAGCGCGTCGACGAGCCAGCGCGCCTGCCGGTCACCGAGGATCCGGCCCGGTTTGGTCTGGTCGGCGGTGTTGGGGTCCTTGTAGGTCCGCATGTCCAGGACGAAGACCTCGGCGCGCGAACCGTGGCGGAAGTTGCGGTAGACGCGGCCGTCGACGGCCTGGCGCCGGTCGATTGGATGCCATTCGTGGAACGCCTGGAAGGCACGGGCGGCAAGGACGTCGACGCGCTTCTCGGTGTATTCGGGGCGGTCGTTGAGGATCTCACCCGGGTACCAGTTGTTCACGACTTCGTGGTCGTCCCACTGCACGTACGACGGCACGTTCGCGGTGAAGCGCTTGAGGTTGTCGTCGAGGAGGTTGTAGGCGAACTGGCCGCGGTACTCATCGAGCGTCTCGGCGACCTTCGCCTTCTCCGGGGTGACGATGTTGCGCCACACGCGCCCGCCGGGCAGCGCGACGGTCTCGGTGAGCGGCGCGTCGGCGTACACCGTGTCGCCGCAGTGCAGGAACAGGTCCGGACGGCGGTCGGCCATCGCGCGGTAGATCGTCATACCGCCGCGTTCCGGGTTGATCCCCCAGTTCTGCCCCGCGACATCACCGGACCACACCAGGCGGACGTCGGAGCGCCCGTACGGCGCGGTGGCGAACCGGCCGGTGACGGCCTCGCTGCACGTCCGGCCGTCGAGGGCTTCGGCGGTCACGCGGTAGTGGATCTCGGTGCCCGGCAGGAGACCGGCGATCCGGACCTTGCCGGTGCCGCCGGTTTCCGGGCTCATCACCGGACCGCGCACGCGGCGCGCGTGGCGGAACGACGGATCACTGGCGACCTCCACGATCAGCCGTGATGGCCGGTCGGCGCGCGACCAGACGATGCCGGAACCGGTGGTGACGTCGCCGGACTGGACGCCGTGGGTGAGCACCGGGCGGTCGCGGCGGAGCAGCGGATTCGAGTTCGGGCTCGCGGTCGCGGTTCCGGGGAGGAGCAGTCCGCCCGCGACGGCCCCGGCGCCGGTGAGACCGGCTTTGAGCAGCGTGCGGCGGTTGTGGTGGGTTGCGGTCATGGCGCGGTTCTATCCCGCCGCCACGGCCGACGGGCCAACGGCGGTTTGCGCGGTGGTGAACTCACGCGCGGGTGTGCTCGGCAAGGTGAGAACCCCGGTTGAAGTAGACTTTGTGAAAAGATCAGCTTGGGGGCGATCGCATGAGTCGTTCTGATTGGGGCCTGCGCGACTACTACGCCGGCGACGAGGATCCGAACATCCGCTACGTCGTGATTCTCGTTGAGGGAGAACGACTCCCGCACGCCGTGGTCAGGCTGACCGGTACCACCGAGGAAGCCTTCACCCACAACCTGCGGTGGGAACCATCCGACCTTCTGCACCGCGTGCCTGACGAACCACGGTGGACGGCCCGCGAAGCCGAAGTCGGATACGCGAACGGTTTCCTGGTCCAGATGGTGCGCGAGATCAGCGCGGCCACGCACGAGTCGGAGCTGGCCGACTACAGGTACTACGCGGTCTTCAAGAACTCCGAGGACGTGGTCGACCTCAGCAAGGCCTACCTGCTGATCCGGCGGCCGCAGCCCAACCGCGAGGAGAAGTACGCCGGGCACAACCTGTGGGAGTACACCGACAAGCTCTACCGGCTCGGCAGTGGCCGGGACTGGACCGAGGAGTACATCGCGATCAGCGAGGCCGGGGCACAGTTCCTCAAGCAGCAAGTCGACGCGAACTGGGCGGCACTGTGGCGCCATCATGTCGTCTTCTTCGCCGATGGCACGCCGTACGCCGTGGTTGTGACGGCGAAGGACCCACAGTCGCGGACGCAGCCGCGAGAGTTCATCGGTGACGGGCAGTTCCGGCCGACGGAGGTGCTGGACAAGGTGTCGGCGTCGAGTGTCCAGGAAACCGACTTCGACTCCGCCGTGCGGATCATGGCGGAGCTGGTCCGGGGGCGGAACGCCGGCCGGAAGGCGCCAGACGGCTACGCGGTGTTCCATCACCCGGCCGACGTGCTCGATCCCGACTCGGCGTACGCGATCGTCCAGGAGCCGGGACCCGAGCATGAAGTGGTCCTGCCACTGTCCTCAATGGAGTCGGAACGTCTCGCGGCCCGCCTCCACGTCAGGGACGCGAAGCGACGCGCTGCCCCTGTCGGCGGGCACCAGTACTTCGCGGTTTTCCAGAGCACCATGGCCACGACGGACGTGAACAACGCGTACTCGGTGGTCCGCCGTACGACGGACGTGCCGGGGCGCCAGGAGATGTTCCTGCGGCCAGGCGAGTGGCTACCGGCGGCGAGCCCGCGGGACGAGCACACGCTGGCGATCAGCCAGGCCGACCTGGGCCGCGTCACCGGACGGCTCGATGCCGCCGAACCCCGCTACTTCGAGTTCCGCTGCCGCGAGCGGGGACCTGTCGCGTTGGTGCGGCTGACCGCGACCGCCGAGGAGTCCGCCCGTGACCTCGGCTGGGAGCCATCCGACTTCTTCACGCGGCTGCACAAAGAGCCGACGTGGTATGTCGCCGAAGTGGACGAGCACGGCATGGTCGGCCGCAGGTTCTGGTCCGCGCACCTCAAGCGGGGCGTCGCCTACCGAAAAGACGAGATCCAGTACGCCGCGATCTTCCCGGCACAGTCGGCCGCCTTCGACCTCGCCAACGCGGAACTGGTGATGCGGACCAGGGACGCCGTCGAGGAGAAGTTCGTCCGGCCCGGCGGTTGGGTGCCGTCGGACCAGACACTGGTCTCCTACCTCGGCCGCCACCTCTCGATCAGCCACGCGGAGGCGGAGCGGCTGACCGGCTGAGGGTTGGTTGTCTTACTGAGCCTGCTGCTGGCTCGGCAGGGTCCCGGCGGCCATCCGCCGGGCGACGTCGCGCCGCAGCCACAGCAGCCACAGCCAGAACCCGGCGAAGACGACCCCGAGGATCGCCACCGCGGGCAGCGCCACGACGAACGCCATCAGCGCGACCTGCAGCGCTAGCACCGTGGGCACCGCCCAGGGCTTCTTCAGGAAACCGCACAACACGATGAGGGCGATCGCGATCACGATCACCGACCAGCCGGCGACCGAGCCGACGCCCCCGCCGAGTTTGGCCACCACCGGCAGCGCGAGCGCGACGGTGATGCCCTCCATGATCAGCGAGCCTGCCATCACACCGCGGAAGGACTTCATCGGGTCCTTCGCGGGCGGCTTCGGGGTCTCGTCGGTCACGCCGGCTCCTTACCGAACATGGTCCTGGCCTCGCCCACCGTCACCACCGAGCCGGTGACCAGCACTCCCCCGCCCGCGAGGGGCTCTTCGGGATCGTCACTCTGCTCGACGAGGCCGATGGCGGTTTCGATCGCGGAGTCCAGACTCGGTTCGGCGAAGACACGGTCCTCGCCGAAGATCGAGATGGCGATCTCGTTGAGTTCGTCGAGCGGCATCGCACGCGGCGACGAGTTCTTGGTGACGACGATCTCGGAGACGACCGGTTCGAGGGCGTCCAGGATGCCGCGAGCGTCCTTGTCCGCCATCACGCCTGCCACGGCGACGAGGCGGCGGAAGGCGAACTCCTCGGCGACGGTGGTGGCGAGTGCCTTGGCGCCGTGCGGGTTGTGCGCGGCGTCGAGCAGCACGGTCGGCGCGGCGCGGACGCGCTCCAGCCTGCCGGGGGTCTCGACCTCGGCGAAGGCCTCGCGAACGGCCTCGATGACCAGTTGCTTGTCCTTGCCCGCACCGAAGAACGCTTCGACCGCGGCCAGCGCGAGCGCGGCGTTGGCCGCCTGGTGCGCGCCGTGCAGGGGCAGGAAGATCTGGTCGTAGACACCGCCGAGGCCCTGCAGCTTCAGCATCTGCCCGCCGACGGCGATCTCGCGCTCCAGCACGCCGAACTCGCTGCCCGCGCGGGCGACGCTGGCGTCGACCTCGACAGCGCGGTCCAGCAGGATCTTCTGCACCTCGGGGTCCTGCTCGGCGATGACGGCGACGCTGCCGGGTTTGATGATCCCGGACTTCTCCACCGCGGCCTTGGCCGGATCGCCGCCGAAGTACTCGACGTGGTCGACGCCGATCGGCGTGATGACGGCGACGTCACCGTCCGCGACGTTGGTGGCGTCCCAGGAGCCACCGAGGCCGGTCTCGACGACCGCGGCCTCGACGGGTGCGTCGGCGAAGGCCGCGAACGCCATCCCGGTGAGCACCTCGAATTTGCTCATCGGCACCGCGTCGGGTCCACCCGCGTTGTCCACCATGGTCACGTACGGCGCGACGTCGCGGTACAGATCGACGTACGCGGCGGCCGAGATCGGGGCGCCGTCGAGCGCGATCCGCTCGGTGACCAGCTGCAGATGAGGACTCGTGTACCGGCCGACGCGCAGGCCCATCCGGGTCAGCAGCGCGTCGATCATCCGGACGGTCGAGCCCTTGCCGTTGGTGCCCGCCACGTGCAGCACCGGATAGCCGCGGTGCGGCTCACCCATGAGGTTGACCAGCGCCGCGATCCGGGTCAGGGACGGCTCGATCTTCGTCTCGGGCCAGCGCAAGTTCAGCTCGGCCTCGACGGCGAGCAGTTCACGGCGCGCCTGCTGCCCGTCCGGGTCGGCCGGGGTCAGCTCGTCGCCCTGGTCGTCCAGCTCGTGCAGTTCCACGTCCTCGGGGACGTGGAGGTCCGGCACCGGGCCGTGCGCGAGGTTGTCCCCCAGCTGCCCGACCCCGCCGATACCGGCACGGGAACCGCCGCCGGCCTGGTACGCGGCGTCGGGTGCGTCCAGATCCGGGTCGGTGTCGTCGGACGGATCGTGGGCACGTGCCCCCAATTCGTCGACGCCGGCGAAACTGTCCAGATCTGCCAGGTCCGGGGATTCCGCGAATTCTTCGGAATCCCGGCCTTCACCACGCGGCACGAATTCTCCTTTTGAAGCCTTGCTCCCTGTCGCCATCGAGTCTACGTGCGGCTTTTCCTGGCACTCTCGACGCATGGGGTTCAACCACAACGACCACTACCACCCGCTGCTGCTCGACCAGCTGCCGCCCGGCCCGGGCGTCGCGCTGGACGTCGGCTGCGGCGGCGGGCGGTTCGCCCGGCGGCTCGCGGCGACCGGGATGCACGTCGAGGCGATCGACCGGTCCGGTCCGATCATCGACCTCGCCCGCGCCGCCGGATCACCCGGACCAGGGACGATTTCCCACCGGCAGGCCGACGTCGTCACCGAGAAGCTGCCGGAGGAGGCGTACGACTTCATCTCGTGCCTCGCCTCGCTGCACCATGTTCCGTTCGACACGGTCACGAAGCTGCGGGACGCGCTGGTCCCGGGCGGCGTCCTGGCCGTACTGGGGCTCGGCAGGCCCAGCACGCCGGCCGACTGGGCGCGCACCGCCGTCGCCTCGCCGGTCAACGCACTGGCCAGGGCGATCGTGTACGCGGGAGAGCGGCTGAACGGCGGGATCGATCCGCTGCCGTCGGCGCCGGTCTCGGAGACCTTCCCGCCGATGAACCGCATCCGGCGCGACGCGGCCCGCCTGCTGCCGGGGAGCAGGATCCGGAACCTGCTCTTCTACCGCTACCTCCTCGTTTACCGGAAGCCGGAAGACGACCACCCGATGTGACAGCCCAAGCGGGTGAAGATGGCGGCCGACCACCCGATCGGCGGCGCCGACCAGGCTGGATCCGGTTCATTTTTGAGAGGCCAGCCAGCTCGGAGATCGGGGTCCTCATGCGCTTCAGACGTGTCCTCTTCGCGGCCGTCTCGACCATCGTCCTGCTGATCGCCTCCACCACGGCGGCCACCGCCGCCGAGCGGTCCTACCGGAACTACGTCGCTCTGGGTGATTCCTACACCTCCGGCCCGCTCATCCCGCTCCCCCGGCTCGATCCACTCTTCTGCGGCAAATCGACGCAGAACTACCCGGCGATCCTCGCGTCGGCGCTGCGGATCCGGTCCTACACCGACATCAGCTGCGGTGGCGCGGACACCACCAACATGACGCGGCCGCAGAACGTGTTCCTCGGCGGCAACCCGCCGCAGTTGAGCGCCTTGCGCGCGAACACCGACCTGGTCACCGTCGGTATCGGCGGCAACGACTACGGCGTCTTCGGCACGCTCGTCGGCACCTGCCCGTCGCTTCGGGCGAGCGATCCGACCGGACATCCCTGCCAGGACAGGTTCACCGTCGAGGGCGTCGACATGATCAAGGCGAAGGTCGCCCAGACCGGTAAGAACGTCGAACAGGTGCTCGCCGGGATCCACGCCCGCTCACCGCGGGCCGACGTGCTCGTCATCGGCTATCCGCGGATCGCGCCGGAATCCGGTTACTGCCCGAAGATTCTGCCGTTCGCCGAGGGCGACTACGCGTGGCTCAACACCGTCGAGAAGGCGCTGAACTCGGCGATCGAGAAGGCTGTCGGCGCCGACGGCGATTCCTTGTTCGTGGACACTTTCGGCCCGTCGGCCGGGCATGACGCCTGCGCGCCGAAGGGTGCCGCGTGGATCAACGGGCAGCACACGAAACTGCTCGCCGCGGCGGCGTACCACCCCTACCGGACCGGGATGGCGGGCGTGGCCGGGGTGATCCTTCGCCACCTCCGCTGAGCGTGTCAGGAAAGGGTCTTTCAGGACACTTTTTGTCCTGAAAGACCCTTTCCTGACATCGGTCAGGAGGCGGGCAGCGTCGCCAACCGCGCGTTGATGCGCTCGATGTCGGCGACCGCGGTCTCCTTGCGGGTCTTGATCTTCCCGATCACCTGCTCCGGCGCCTTGTCGATGAAGGCCTGGTTGCCGAGTTTGGCTTCGGCCTGCGCCAGTTCCTTCTCCGCCGCGCCGAGGTCCTTCCGCAGGCGCTTGCGCTCCGCGGCGACGTCGATCGTGCCGGACAGGTCCAGTTCGACGGTGACGACGCCTGCCGAGAGCCCGACCTCGATCGACGCGCTCGGTGCGAAGCCGTCCTCCGGCCGGGTGAGCCGGACCAGTGAGCGGATCGGCTCGTCGTGCCCGGTGATTTCGGCGAAGCCGTCGCCGCTCAGCCGCGCGGCCACCTTCTGGCTGGGCTTGAGGCCCTGGTCGGCGCGGAACCGGCGGACTTCGGTGACCAGCTTCTGGACGTCCGCGATCCGCTTGTCGGCCACCGCGTCGGTGTAGGAGCCGTCCGCCACCGGCCACGGGGCGACGACCAGCGACTCGCGGCCGGTCAGCGCCGTCCACAGCTTCTCGGTGATGAACGGGATGAACGGGTGCAGCAGCTTCAGCACGGTGTCGAACACGTGCCCCAGCACCGCGCGCGTCGCCGTCACCCGGGCTTCGTCACCCTGGAAGACCTGGACCTTCGACAGCTCCAGGTACCAGTCGCACAGCTCGGTCCAGGTGAACTGGTAGAGCGTGTCCGTGGCCTTGGCGAACTGGTAGTCCGCCAGGTAACCGGTGACCTCGCCGACGACGCTGCCGAGCCTGCCGAGGATCCAGCGGTCGGCCTCGGTGAGTTCGGCGGCCGGGGGGAGCGGGGCGTTCGCGTCCGCGCCGTTCATCATGGCGAACTTGGTGGCGTTCCAGAGCTTCGTGGTGAAGTTCCGCGAACCCGCGACCCATTCCTCGCCGATCGGCACGTCGGTGCCCGGGTTGGCGCCGCGGGTGAGGGTGAAGCGCAAGGCGTCGGTGCCGTAGCGATCCATCCATTCGATGGGGTCGACGCCGTTGCCCGCGGTCTTCGACATCTTCTTGCCGTACTGGTCGCGGACCATGCCGTGCAGTGCGATGGTCTTGAACGGCGCCTCGCCGGTGGCGTAGAGGCCGAACATCATCATCCGCACGACCCAGAAGAACAGGATGTCGTAGCCGGTGACCAGCACCGACGTCGGATAGAACTTGTTGAGGTCCGGCGTCTTCTCCGGCCAGCCGAGGGTGGAGAACGGCCACAGGCCCGAGGAGAACCAGGTGTCGAGGACGTCCGGGTCCTGGGTCCAGCCCTCGCCCGACGGCGGCTCCTCGTCCGGTCCGACGCAGACGACCTCGTCGTCCGGGCCGTACCAGACCGGGATGCGGTGGCCCCACCACAGCTGGCGCGAGATGCACCAGTCGTGCAGGTTGTCGACCCAGTCGAAGTAGCGCTTCTCCATCTCCGGCGGATGGACGTTCACCCGGCCGTCGCGCACCGCGTCGCCCGCGGCCTTCGCGAGCGGGCCGACCTTGACGAACCACTGCAGTGAAAGGCGCGGCTCGATCGGCTCCTTCGAGCGCTCCGAGTGCCCGACACTGTGCAGGTAGGGACGCTTCTCGGCGACGATGCGCCCCTGCTCGCGCAGCTTCTCCCGCACCGCGACACGGGCCTCGAAGCGGTCCATGCCGTCGAACTCGGTGCCGGTGCCGTCGATGCGGCCCTGCTCGTCCATGATCGTGATCATCGGCAGGTCGTGGCGCTGGCCGATCTCGAAGTCGTTCGGGTCGTGCGCGGGGGTCACCTTGACCGCGCCGGTGCCGAACTCCGGGTCGACGTGCTTGTCCGCGACGATCGGGATCCTGCGCCCGGTCAGCGGCAGCTCGACCTCGGTGCCGACGAGGTGCGTGTAGCGCTCGTCGTCCGGGTGGACCGCGACGGCGGTGTCGCCGAGCATCGTCTCCATCCGGGTGGTGGCCACGACGATCGCGTCATCCCCGTCGCCGTAGCGCATGGAGACGAGTTCGCCCTCGACCTCTTCGTGCTTCACCTCGGCGTCGGACAGCACCGACCGCAGCTCCGGCGACCAGTTGACCAGCCGCTCGGCGCGGTAGATCAGGCCGTCGTCGAAGAGCTTCTTGAAGATCGTGTTGACGGCCTTGGACAGCCCGTCGTCCATGGTGAACCGCTCGCGGGTCCAGTCGACGCCCTCACCGAGGCGCTTCATCTGGGCGAGGATCTTGCCGCCGTGCTCGTTCTTCCACTGCCAGACGCGCTCGACGAAGGCCTCGCGGCCAAGCTCGCGGCGGCTGGTGCCTTCGGCGCGGAGCTGCTTCTCGACCAGTGCGTGGACCGCGATGCTCGCGTGGTCCATACCCGGCAGGTACAGCGTCTCGTCGCCGAGCATGCGGTGGTAGCGGGTGATGGCGTCGATGAGGGTGTGCTCGAAGGCGTGCCCGATGTGCAGGGAACCGGTCACGTTCGGCGGCGGGATGACTACCGTGAACGGCGGCTTGTCCGACGTGGGGTCGGCCGTGAAGTACCCGGCGTCTACCCAACGCTGGTAGAGCGAGGCTTCTTCGTCGGCCGGGTTCCAGGCACCCGGTAGGTCGGTCTGCTGCGGCTGGGCGTTCTCGGTCACAGTTGACAAGTCTACGAACCTCCCCAAGCGCGTTCCTCACCGGCCGTAACGCTCGTCGTTCCCAGCCGATGTGGGTTGTCGTAACGCACTGGGGAGAGAGCAGGCACGTGGAAGACCGACGGCTGGAGACATCCGGCGGATTCCCCGCGTCCGGTGGCGGCAGGGGCGGGCTCGTCGCGTTCCTGTCGCTGATCGCACTCGTGGCCGCCGCCGTGGTGGTGAACCAGGTCCAAGAGCGCGGAGTCAACGACGTACCCGGCTTCGCGCAGCCGCCGAAAGCCGTCCCGGTGTCCGGCGGGGTCGACTTGAACCGGCCGTTCGACGGCACCCCGGCCGCGGCTTGGGCCGAAGGACTCGCCGGGATCACCGTGCCCGCGGGACAGGCCCTCGGCAGATTCACGGCGAAAGAAGCCGACGCGGCGTACCGGACGGTGACGGAGGCCATCTCGGCCGCTCGTCTGAGCAGCCGGGCGCTGCAGGACAAGGACGGTTCAGAGCTCCTGGCCCTGCTGGCGCCGAACGAACGGGTTCGGCTCGAAGCGCGGCTCACCAGCAAACTCACGGCCGAGAAGGGCAGATATCTGACCCTCATCGGCCCGAGCCGGCTCCTGCAGGTGAGGCCCAGGATGATCGGCTCCCTCACCGCGAAGACCCGCGAAAAGGGCGAACTGATCATCCACGCGAGCTACGCGACCGCGTACGCCTTCGACGCCCATCCGGGCGAAGCACGGTCCCCGATGGACATCGTCCCGATCATCCGGGACGAGCAGGACTACGTGATCCGCAAGGCACCGCCGTTCGAGAAGGCCGACGCCGGGCTGAGTTTCGGTGAAGGCTCCGGCTACAGCTCGCATATGGCTTGCGACGCGTTCAAGGTCGGCATCCTCGCTCCCCAGTACGCTGACAAGAGCAATGTCGTCGACGGCGCGCCCGCGGTCGACGAAGCCGACACTTACGACCCGACGAAACCCCTGCCGTCGACCGGCAACTGCGCGTAGCCGGCCGCTCTCGGCCGAACCTTGGGGAAGAGGACCGAGATGGACGAAGAAGACCGCCGTATCGAGACCCATCCGGATCTGGTCGACCCGAACTGGCAGAAGCACGCCGAACTCGACGCCTGGCTGGGCGCGAAGAAGGAACTCAAGAAGAAGCGGCGCAAGCAGCGGCGTGCGGCGGGCGCGTCCGGTGGCGGGTACCGCGAGCCGGGGTCGAGCCGGTGGCCGGGGATCGCCGCGATCGTCGGACTGGTCGTGCTCATCGTGGTCGCGGTGACGGTGAACCAGCTGCAGGAGCGCGGCGTCAACGAGACACCGTGGTTCCCCTTCGACGAGACGCAGATCGGCCGGATCGTCACCGACGCCTAGGGCGGGCGTACCCCTCGGTCGCGCGCGGGAGCGGCAAGGCGCACGATGGGGACATGACCCGCGAAGCACCCGCGAACGACGTTGACGAGACCCAGCTCGAGGTCGGGAAACCGAAGAGCTGGGCGGCCGGGATCCCCGGGGTCGCCGTGTCCCTGATGCGCGGCATGGAGCAGATGGGCGCCGCGCGTACGGTGAAGACGCTGCGGCTGCTGAACCAGCGCGACGGCTTCGACTGTCCCGGGTGCGCGTGGCCGGAGCCGCGCGAGGTCGACGGCGAGCACCGCAAGCTCGCCGAGTTCTGCGAGAACGGCGCGAAGGCCGTCGCCGAGGAGGCGACCAAACGCAAGGTCGGCCGCGAGTTCTTCGCCGAGCACTCGATCGAGGAGCTGGCAGGCAAGACCGACTTCTGGCTGGGTCAGCAGGGCCGCATCACCGAGCCGTTCGTGCTGCGCGAAGGCGCGTCGCATTACGAGCCGATCTCCTGGGATGACGCGTTCTCCCTGGTCGCGGACGAACTCCGCGCGCTCCAGGACCCGAACGAGGCGATCTTCTACACCTCCGGCCGCACCAGCAACGAGGCCGCGTTCCTTTACCAGCTGCTCGTGCGCTCCTACGGCACCAACAACCTGCCGGACTGTTCGAATATGTGCCACGAGTCCTCCGGCGCCGCGCTCGCGGCCACCACCGGCATCGGCAAGGGGTCGGTGACGCTCGCCGACATTCACAAGGCCGATCTGATCGTGGTCGTTGGCCAGAACCCGGGTACGAACCATCCGCGCATGCTGTCCGCGCTGGAAGAGGCCAAGGGCAACGGCGCGAAGATCGTCGCGGTCAACCCGCTGCCCGAAGCCGGCTTGATGCGGTTCAAGAACCCGCAGAACGTCCGTGGCGTGATCGGCAAGGGCACCCCGCTGGCGGACGAGTTCGCGCAGATCCGGCTCGGTGGCGACCTCGCGCTGTTCCAGGCGATCGGACACCTCTTGGTGCGGTGGGAGCAGGAGACGCCGGGCACGATCGTCGACCGCGCGTTCGTCGAGTCCACCACCGAAGGCTTCGACGACTACGTGAAGCACCTTCAGGCGATCGACTGGGCCGAGGTCGCCGCCGCGACCGGGCTGCCGCGTGAGCAGATCGAGCGGCTGGCGCGGATGATCGCGACGTCGGAGCGGACCATCTACTGCTGGGCGATGGGCCTCACCCAGCACAAACACGCGGTGCAGACGATCTCCGAGATCGCGAACCTGGCGCTGATACGCGGCATGATCGGCGAGCCCGGCGCGGGGCTGTGCCCGGTGCGCGGACATTCCAACGTGCAGGGCGACCGGACGATGGGCATCTGGGAGAAGATGCCGGAGTCCTTTATGGACAGCCTCGACGACGAATTCGGCATCAAGGTCCCGCGCGCGCACGGTTACGACACCGTCGCCGCGATCCGCGCGATGCGTGACGGCAAGGGCAAGGTCTTCTTCGCGGTCGGCGGCAACTTCGCCTCCGCCACTCCGGACACCGTCCTGACCGAGCGGGCGCTGAAGTCGTGCTCGCTCACCGCGCATGTGTCGACGAAGCTCAACCGCTCGCACGTCGTGCCCGGCAAGACCGCGCTCATCCTGCCCACGCTGGGCCGCACCGAACGCGACACCCAGGCCGGTGGCGAGCAGTTCGTCACCGTCGAGGATTCGATGTCGCAGGTGCACACCTCGCGCGGCAGGCTGCACCCGGCGAGCGACCAGCTGCTTTCGGAGGTCGCGATCGTCTGCCGCCTCGCCGAAGCACTGCTGGGCACCGGGCATGCCGTGCCGTGGCGGGAGTTCGAGGGTGACTACGACCTCGTCCGCGACCGGATCGCCCGAGTCGTCCCTGGCTGCCACGACTACAACGCCCGCGTCCGCGAGCCCGACGGGTTCGTCCTCCCGAACGCACCGCGCGATTCCCGGCAGTTCAACGGGACCGCCAACGGGAAGGCGAACTTCACCGTCTCCGAACTCGAGTACCCCGCGGTACCCGAAGGCAGGCTGCTGTTGCAGACGATGCGCAGCCACGACCAGTACAACACCACGATCTACGGCCTTTCCGACCGCTACCGCGGCATCGAGGACGCCCGGCGCGTGGTGCTGGTCAACCCCGACGACCTGGGGTCGCTGGGGCTGGCCGACGGCGCGATGGTCGACCTCGTCTCCGAATGGCGGGACGGTGACCGCCGGGCACCGAGCTTCCGGGTGGTCTCGTATCCGACGGCGCGGGGCTGCGCGGCGGCGTACTTCCCCGAGGCGAACACGCTGGTGCCGCTGGATTCGGTGGCGGACAAGTCGAACACCCCGGTGTCGAAGGCGATCGTGGTCCGGCTGGAGCCGCTCGGCTGAGCCGCCAGTGTCCTGGGGACTTGCCCCCGGGCGTGCCTGAAGGGGGATCTCGCGTGCCTGAAGGGGGATCACGCGTGCTTAAAGGCGTATCTCGCGTGCCTGAAGGCGGACCGCGTCGGCGAGCTGACCGGTGCGGGCACGCCGGCCGCACCTTAGGCTGCCCGCTTGGCGGTTTCAGGCGGAACCGATCCGCGAGGACCCTGCGGGGACCACCCGTTCACGGTCCTCGCGGAACTGCCGCCGGAGACGACCCGGCTGGGAGAACGCACGCAGCTCTGCGTCCCGGTCGCGAAGAACGGCGTCCTCCCGCCGCGCGGGATCCTTGACTACGTCCGCTGGGTGGACCTGTCCTGCTATCGGATCGACGGCGGCGCGGCGAACTTCCCGCTGAAGCGCGCTCGCTCAGGCCTGCCCGATCGCACCACTGACTGTGTGGATTTCGGCGCGTTGGACGAGCCAAGATCCACACAGTCACGCCTCAGCGGCCCGGTGAGGCCGGAGAGCCCGGAGCAAGTCATGAACGGACCGTTCACACCTTGAGGTTTCGCGGTTGGGGCACGTCAAGGTCGGCCCCACGCGCCAGTTGTGCGTCCCGGTCTCCAAACGCGGTGACGAGATCCCGCGGGAGGTGCTCACCACCGTCCAGTGGCTGGATCTGGCGAAGAGCGACGTCACCACGAGCCCGAGTGTCGTCGGCCCGGTCACGCTGAAACTGACCCACCTCAACCCGGTGCTGGCGAGCCTTCCCGCCGAAGAGGTCGTCCTCACCGAACCGGTCCAGCTCGGCCTTCCGGTCGCCAAGAACGAGAAGATCCCGCCGATTCACTGACCGCTCAGTTGATGCACCCGGTGTCGTCGGAAGTGATCGGCTGGTCACCCTGGCCTGCCGATCCCCCGCCACTTGAGGACGAACCCGGTCCTTTGTAGACCTGACCGAGGACGACCTCGATATGGCCGGCCGGAACGGCGCCGTCCCGCTGGGCGGTCAACCCGCCCAGGAGCTTCGCGACCTCGGCACCGCGTTCGGCGGCGTCGCTGAACCGGACCGTGGAGAGCCGTCGCACGGCGTCGGCGTTCTTCGTCTCGCCCTTGCCGAACCCCTTCTCCCCCAACAGGTCCGACACGCGAGCGGCGAGCCCGTCCTTGCCGCTGGCGTTGAGGACGTCGACCGTGGGTCCCGCGGGCGCCTGCGGAGTGGCGGGCTGGGCACCGATCAGCGACGCGGCGAAAGCACGCACCTGGGCGGGGTCCACCTGCACGGCGGTCGCGGTCGGCTGCCTGGGGTTGTAGCGGTAATCGGGGTTGACCACCGGGATCGTGTCGAAGGCGATGCCGCCGCCGCTGACGCCCTGCATCTGCCGGACGAAATCGAGCAGATCCCACGAGCCGTCGAGCACGACCGAACGCTTCACCGCGTCGATCAGTTCGGAGACGCGGGCCGGATTGGCGAGCGTCCCGGCGGAGAGCACCTGCTTCGCCAGCCCGGCGAGGAACACCTGCTGACGGCGCACGCGGTCGAGGTCGCTGCGGGGCAGATCCTCCCGCTGGCGGACGAAGGCCAGCGCGTCGGCGCCCTGGATCGTCTGCTTCCCCGCCTTGAAGTTCGCACCGGACTTGATGTCCTTGGTGTCCCGCTTCAAGCACACCTCGACCCCGCCGACGGCCTTGCTGATGTCGTAGAAGCTCTGCAGGTTGACCTCGGCGAAGTGATCGATCTTGACGGCGGTGAGATCCTCGACCGCCTTCAAGGTCGCCTTCCGCGCGGCCGTGATCGCCACCTTGTCGATCTCGGCCTTGTCGGTCTTGCCCGCCTCTCGCTGCGCACTCGCCGAAGCGAACTTAGCGTGCCCGAAGATCCCGTTGATCTTGGTCTTGTCCTTCGTTCCCGGCTCCGAGACCCAGGAGTCGCGCGGGATCGAGAAGGCCTTCACGGCTTTCTGGCCGTTGGGGATGCGGAGCACGATGAGCGTGTCGGTCAGGTCGTCGCCGTTCGCGCCAACGCGCAGCTCACGCAGCATCTCCGCGGACAGCGGGTTGCCGTGCTCGTCGGTCCGTGAATCGCGGCCGACCAGCAGGATGTCCAGCGAACCGTCGGCGGGTTGTTCACCGGGCTCCGGGGACTCGATCACGTCCTCGCGGGTGATGCCGTCCAGCGAACTCACCGTCGAGTACCCATACGCGGTCCCGGCGAAAACACCCACCGCGAGAACGGCGACGAGGACCTTACCCAGCTTGTGCACGATCCTAGGACGCACGGAAGGCCCTCATTGCTGCATCCGTGATCCAGTTCACATCCGCAGATGCGAGGCCCCGTTCAGATCGAGGATCGCGCCTGCCGCCCACGCCGCTTCGGCGGAGGCGAGGTAGAGCACCGCCGCCGCGACCTCCTCCGGCGTGCCGACCCGGCCGAACGGGCTCTGCCCACGCAGGACCTCGCCGCTCGCGCCTTCGAGTTTGACGGCGACCCGGTCCGTGGCGGTGAACCCGGGCGCGATCGAGGTCACCGCGATCCCGTGCGGGGCGAGGGCCACGGCGAGCGACTGCCCCAGCGAGTGCACCGCGGCCTTGCTCGCACCGTAGGCGGGGGACTCGGGCTCACCCTTGAACGCGCCCCGCGAGCCGATGTTGACGACGCGGCCGGGCACGCCGCGGCCGATCATGTGCCGCGTCACGCAGTAGGTCACGTTCGCCGTGCCGAGCACGTTGACGTCGATCATCCGCCGCCACGCGCGCTGCCAGTCCTCGTAGGAGACTTCGGCGACGGGATGGGCCGTCGCCGCGGTCGGGGCGACGGCGGCGTTGTTCACCAGGACGTCGACCCCGCCGACCAGCGCCTCGGCCTCGTCGGCGATCCGTCGCGCCACCTCGGGATCCGAGAGATCGCCCTGGACCAGCCCATGGCCGGAACCCGGAAGGTCGCCGAACGTCCGCTCGGCCTCCTCCTGGCTGGCGACGTAGTGGACGGCGACACGGTCGCCTTTTTCCGCGAAAGCCCGGGCGATCGCACGGCCGATTCCCCGCGATGCCCCGGTCACCAGTACACCCACGCGCCGAACCTTACGCGGGGTCAGCCGCCGAAGAGCTGGACCACCTTCCGGAACAGTTCATAGACGCCGTAGGCGAACGGGATTGCGACCCACAGCCAGGCCAGCACCATCAGCCCGGTGCGGCGGCGCTCGGTGACCGGTTCGCTCATCGGGTCTCACTCCTCGCGGGCTCGCCGGACGACGCCGGCTCGTGGAACTTCGGGTTGACCGGCCGCACGAGTTCGTTGGCGACGAAGCCGATGACGAGCAGGCCGATCATGATGAACAACGACGTCGTGTAGAGGTCGGGGCCGACCTTGCCCGCCGACGTCTGCGAGTCGGCGATGGCGTTGACGATGAGCGGGCCGAGCACACCGGCCATCGACCAGGCCGTCAGCAGCCTGCCGTGGATCGCGCCCACCTGGTAGGTGCCGAAGAGGTCCTTCAGGTACGCCGGGATCGTCGCGAACCCGCCGCCGTAGAAGGACAGGATCAGCATGGCGCAGAGGACGAACACGAGTTTGGAGGCGTTGGTGGTCAGTGCGATCACCAGGTACAGCGCCGCGCCTGCCCCGAGGTAGAGCCGGTAGATGTTCTTGCGCCCCACCAGGTCCGAAGTGGACGACCAGACGAACCGGCCCAGCATGTTGGTCAGCGAAAGCAGCGCGACGAACCCGGCCGCGGCGGCGGTACCGACCGGCGTCGAGGTCTCGCGGAAGAAGTCGGCGATCATCGGCGACGCCTTCTCCAGGATGCCGATACCCGCCGTCACATTGAAGCACAGGACCACCCACAGGCACCAGAACTGCGGTGTCTTGATGGCGTTGCGCGCCGACACGTTCGCGGTGGTGATCATCGCGTTGCCGTGGTCGGCCTTCGGTTCCCAGCCCTTCGGCTTCCAGTCGCCGGCCGGGACCCGGATCAGCAGGATGCCGAGGCTCATGAACACCGCGTAGACCAGGCCGTGGACGAGGAACGCCGTCGCGACCGTGCCGAGCGTCCACGGCGCCGAGCCCAGCATCTGCGACGACCACGGTGACGCGATCAGCGCGCCGCCGCCGAAGCCCATGATCGCGATGCCGGTGGCCATTCCCGGCCGGTCCGGGAACCATTTGATCAGCGTCGACACCGGCGAGATGTAGCCGATACCGAGCCCGATACCGCCGATCCCACCCCAGCCGAGCACGACGAGCCAGTACTGCGACGTCGCCACGCCGAGCGCGGAGAGCAGGAAACCCGAGCTGAAACAGACCATCGAGACGAACATCGCCCAGCGTGGGCCGTTGCGCTCGACCAGCGTCCCGCCGAACGCCGCCGAGAGCCCGAGCATCACGATGCCGAGCTGGAACGGGAGAGCGCTCTCCGTGCCGGTGAGGCCGAGGGTCTTCTCCAGCGGGGGTTTGAAGACACTCCACGCGTACGCCTGCCCGATCGACAGGTGGACGGCCAGCGCGGCGGGCGGCACGAGCCAGCGGCTCCAGCCAGGTGGGGCGACAATGCGGGAACGGTCCAGGAAGCCGATGGCCATCCGACGCCTCCGTACTCTGGGGGTGGGCATGGGGAATGTATTACTTAATCCCCGGTGTTGCAGTATTCGAGTGTCGAACGAGCGGGCGGGAAGGTGGACAAGTGGGCAGGGTGACGGTGCGCCGCCCGGTGCGGAAGATCTCCGCGAACCGGGACGTGCGGCGGCCCGACGTGCTGGCCGCCGAAGAACCGCTGGAACTCCGTGTCGGCGGCAAGGCGCTCGCGGTCACCATGCGGACCCCCGGCCACGACGTCGAACTGGCACACGGCTTCCTGCTCACCGAAGGCGTACTCGGCTCACGCGAGGACGTCGCGGTCGCCCGGTACTGCGACGGCGTCGACGACCAGGGACGCAACACCTACAACGTGCTGGACATCGCGCTGGCCGAGGGCGTCGCTCCGCCGGAGACCGGCGTCGAGCGGAACTTCTACACCACGTCCTCCTGCGGCGTCTGCGGCAAGGCCGCCCTCGACGCGGTCAAGCTCCGCAGCCGGTTTTCCCCGGCGAAGTCCGAATTCGCGGTGACCACCGACGTACTGGCGAAACTCCCGGACACGCTGCGAGCACACCAGAAGGTCTTCTCCAGCACCGGCGGGCTGCACGCGGCCGCCCTGTTCGACGGCGACGGGAACCTCGCCGTCGTCCGCGAGGACGTCGGCAGGCACAACGCCGTCGACAAGGTCCTCGGCTGGGCGTTGCAGGCGGGCCGGATCCCCGCGCTGGACGCCGGGCTGCTGGTGTCCGGCCGCGCCTCGTTCGAGCTGGTGCAGAAGGCCGCCATGGCCGGGATCGGCCTGCTGGCGGCGGTTTCCGCGCCGTCGTCGCTGGCGGCGGAACTGGCCGAGGAGAACGGCATGACGCTCATCGGCTTCCTGCGGGGCGACAGCATGAACCTCTACAGCGGCGACCACCGCGTGAGCGACCTCAGTTAGGCGAGACGGTCGTGAGTGATTTGGGTCGTTCTAGCGAAGGGTGTTTTAGGTACCTGCGGCGGGTGAGCCGGGTAGCGACCGGTCCTTGAGGGACCTAGAGTCCCTCAAGATTCCCCTCGCCCGGCCCGGAAGGCCATCATGAGCCCCCGCAGCACCACCAGTCACCACGGCGGCGCGTGAAGGACCCCTTCACGCGGCTCAGCCGAGGGAAGG